>NZ_JAVIHI010000030.1:0-26964 GCF_036680365.1 Streptococcus sp. SS-4456
GAGGATTACCCAAGTCCGGCTGAAGGGAACGGTCTTGAAAACCGTCAGGCGTGTAAAAGCGTGCGTGGGTTCGAATCCCACATCCTCCTTTCACTACCGTGGGATGGAGTTTCTTTGACTTGTGGTCGTAGGTTCCAATTCAGGTCCACAATAATCTTATGGCTCGGTAGCTCAGTTGGTAGAGCAATGGATTGAAGCTCCATGTGTCGGCGGTTCGATTCCGTCTCGCGCCATTATTTACTTGTCCAAGTATATATTCTTGGGCGCGTAGCTCAGATGGTTAGAGCGCACGCCTGATAAGCGTGAGGTCGGTGGTTCGATTCCACTCGTGCCCATTATATTGTATAAATGGAGAATTACTCAAGAGGCTGAAGAGGACGGTTTGCTAAATCGTTAGGTCGGGTAACTGGCGCAAGGGTTCGAATCCCTTATTCTCCGTAATGAACGAGATTATCATTTGATATTCTCGTTTTATTGTATCTTATTGGAGGAGCCATGAATAAATTTTCTAAATTGTTGATTGCAATTTCCGTTTTTCTGTTGCTGTCATTTTCATCATTGTTTTTAACTTTTTCAAAGGGAGCAGAGTTACCCTTTGTCAATTCTTCTATAAATTTACTCGTTAGACCAATTCAATCTTTTTTATCAGTTCCTACTAGGTTTTTCTCTGACCAACAGTCCTCTCTTTCGCATTTGTTTGCTACCTACGAGGAAAATAAGGAATTAAAGAAGTCATTGCTATCAGTACAAGATTTCGCAAATGAGAATGCTAGTTTAAAAGCTGAAAATGAGACATTGCGAAAAAGTTTAGAAATGGCTTCGTCTTTCTCAGAGAAAGGGTATATTGCAGGTTCAGTTTTGGTTAGAACACCTGCTTCATGGTCGGAGCAGGTGACCATAGATGTTGGTCAGAATATGGGGATTTCTGAAAATGCTCTGGTAGTTGCAAATGGTGGTTTAGTAGGTGTTGTTAGCTCTATTGAGGAGAACTCATCAGTGGTAAAATTGTTTACTAATGCTGATGATTTTACCAAACTTCCAGTAAAAATAAGTATCGATTCCAAGGATATTTACGGGATTTTAGCTGGTTTTGATTTGGATTCCAATAGTTTTATTATCAATCAGTTAAATGCTACGGATGATATTGCGGTTGGTAGTAACGTTGTGACGAGTGATTTGGCTGGTGCAACACCTGCTAATGTTCAAATTGGAAAAGTTCGTTCGGTTAAGGCTAGCAGCAATAACTTAAATCGTGAACTATATGTAGAGCCTTCAGCTAGTTTTTCATCAATATATTCAGTATTAGTAGTGGGTCAATCAGATGCGCAATAGAGTTTTAGAATTTTTCATGTTTCCTGTTCTGTTTTTATTTTTGTTGATTGATGGACAGGTATCGACTCTTTTATCCAATATGTCAGCTAGCTTATTTGCTATATCTTGCCATATCTTACTCATGCTTGCTATTTTTTATGCAAACTATGTTTCTCTCCCTATTTCTTTAGTCATTTTTTCTCTGTTGGGATTGATTTATGACATATCTTATCTTTCCTTAGTAGGAATTGCAACGACCACTTTTCCTCTTGTTATTTTTTGTATTTATTTCTATTTTAAAGGTGTCGGAAATAAGAGTTCGATCAATCTATTGATTTTGCTAGTTTCTATTTTTCAATTTGAGTTTATTAGTTATTTATTTGCTAGAGTATTTCAGATGACAAATTTGTCTGTTTTCATCTTTGTTTTTAATAAATTACTACCGAGTTTATTATTTAATCTTATTTTGTTTTTACTTATCCAACCTGTCTTAGAACGGATTTTTGGAATTACGAATAAGACATAGAAATGTAATAATTGCGTAATATACTTACGCAATTTTTTTGTTAAAATGGTATAGTCAGAAAGTATAGAGGAGTTAGTATTAGTTTATGAAGAAAAAAATCTTAGCTACATTATTGTTAAGCACAGTCGTTCTTACAAGTTTGAATGATGTGGCTGTGATTGTTGCAAATGATATTGATAGTCAGATTGCAGCTAAAAATCAACAAATCAATGAACTTGCGGCTCAACAAGCAAATGCTCAACAACAGGTCGATGTTATCCAAGGACAAGTTGATGAAATTGTTGCTGAACAAGCGAAATTGACAGAAGAAAATACCCGTTTGGAAGCTGAATCACAGGCTTTGGCAGCAGATATTGAGCGTTTATCAGCTGATATCGTATCACGTGATGGTGCTTTGAAAGAACAAGCTCGTAGTGCGCAAACTGATGCTTCTGCTTCTAGTTATATCAATACAATTTTGGATTCAAAATCAATTGTTGATGCTGTATCACGTGTTAATGCAATGCGTGAGATTGTTGCGGCCAACAATCGTATGTTGGAACAACAAAAAACGGATAAAGAAGTTATTGTAGAAAAACAGAAAGCTAACCAAGAAGCTATCAATACTTTAGCAGCTAACCGTCAGAAATTGGAAGACGATGCACAGGTATTACAGGTTCGTCAGGCAGAATTACAAGTTGCTCAATTAAATCTTGCTGCTCAAAAAGCAACTGCTGAAGATGAGAAAAACTCTTTGCTTGAACAAAAGGCGGCTGCTGAAGAGGCAGCACGTCAGGCAGCGGTACGTCAGGCAGAATATGAAGCGCAACAACGTGCCTTAGCAGCACAACAGGCTGCATCGGTTGCAGCTCCAGTCGCTGCAGTACCAGCGGCTACTGAAACTGCGGAAGCTCCTGCTACTGAACCTGCACAAACTACAGTTGCAGCTAGTCAACCTGTTGTTACACAAACTGTTTCTACTCCAGCTGTGTCATCTTCAACTGGTTCTGGTAGTTCAGCAGCAGCGCGTAATGCGACTTTTGATGCTTCATCTTATCCAGTTGGTGAATGTACTTGGGGTGTTAAATCACAACTTTCATGGGTTGGTCCGTACTGGGGGGATGCGAAACATTGGTTGGCTTCAGCAGCAGCAGAAGGTTTCCGTACGGGTTCAACTCCACAAGTTGGAGCAATTGCAGTATGGACTGGTGGATACTATGGTCACGTTGCCGTTGTTACTGCAGTGGAATCTTCTACAAGTATCCAAGTTGTAGAATCTAACTACATGGGTCGTCGTTATATTGGCAACCACCGTGGTGGCTACTTCAATCCAACAACAACTTCAGAGGGTGCTGTTTATTATATTTATCCTCCATATTAAGAATTTTAATAGAGCGTAGTAGAACTACGTTCTATTTTTGTTTGAAAAATGAAAGAAAAAGCGTTAGAATAGTAAAGGTAGAAATAAAGAGGAGGCTGTCATGGCGTTTACTGACTTAAAATTGTTCGCTCTTTCGTCAAATCAGAAGTTAGCTGAACAGGTGTCGAAAAAAATAGGAATTCCTTTGGGGAAATCAAGTGTTCGTCAGTTTTCAGATGGTGAAATTCAAGTGAATATTGAAGAATCAATTCGTGGGACTCATGTCTTCATTCTTCAATCAACAAGTTCACCTGTTAATGATAATTTAATGGAAATTTTGATTATGGTAGATGCCTTGAAACGTGCATCTGCTGAATCAGTAAACGTAGTAATGCCTTATTATGGCTATGCACGTCAGGATCGGAAAGCTCGTGCTCGTGAGCCAATCACTTCAAAATTAGTTGCCAATATGTTACAAATTGCTGGTGTAAACCGTTTGTTGACGATTGATTTACACGCGGCACAGATTCAAGGTTTCTTTGATATTCCTGTGGATCATTTAATGGGTGCACCACTTATCGCTGACTACTTCGAACGTCGTGGTATGGTCGGTGACGGCTATGTGGTTGTATCGCCAGACCATGGTGGTGTAACACGTGCTCGTAAATTAGCTCAGTTCTTAAAAACACCGATCGCGATAATTGATAAGCGTCGTAGCGTTGATAAGATGAATACATCTGAGGTGATGAATATTATCGGTGACATTGAAGGTAAAACTTGTATCCTCATTGATGATATGATTGATACTGCGGGGACTATTTGTCATGCGGCAGATGCTTTAGCAGAAGCGGGTGCAACTGCTGTTTATGCTTCATGTACGCACCCTGTTTTGTCAGGTCCTGCTATGGATAACATTAGTAAGTCAGCAATTAAGCAGTTGGTTGTTTTGGATACTATTGAAATTCCTGAGGACCGTTTGATTGACAAGATTGAACATATCTCGACAGCGGATTTGTTGGCGGATGCCATTATTCGTATCCATGAAAAACGTCCACTTTCACCTTTATTTGAAACTAGAATTGCTAAATAGTGAGTTAGAAGAGTCGGAAGGCTCTTCTTTTTGGTATAATGTTCTTATATAAGTAATGAGAACGTTAAGAAAATCGTATGATTTTAGGAAATCTGCGTGGAAGTCGGTAGGACTTCAAATGGATTTATAGTCGAATGAATTAGCTTTCAGACAAGGAACTGAGGTGCAGGCAGCTAGAACAGCCTAGAGGCTGTTCTAGGTTGGAGATAAGACTTGCGAAGCTAGTTACTTTCGTAGAGTACAGCAAGCCGAAAGTGACGATGTATCAAAGTTACTTCAAATGACTATATCTAAATCACTAGCTTTTTAGTTCACATACAATTATGATTTTTAGGAGGTGTGGTTATGGATCTGCGTCATCGTTTTAATAAGAATTTGAACCGAATTGAGGTTTCAATGATTCGTCAGTTTGATCAGTCTATTTCAGATGTTCCAGGAATTTTGAAACTGACCTTGGGCGAGCCTGATTTTACAACGCCTGGCCATGTAAAAGAAGCGGCCAAGGCCGCCATTGACGCCAACAAGAGCTATTATACGGGTATGGCTGGACTTTTGGAGTTGCGTCAGGCTGCAGCTGAGTTTGTGGCTGAAAAATACAACTTGCACTACAATCCAGAAACAGAAATTCTATCTACAATCGGAGCGACGGAGGCTCTATCAGCAAGCTTAGTTGCTATTTTGGAGCCTGGGGATACAGTTCTTTTACCTGCCCCTGCCTATCCTGGCTATGAACCCATTGTCAATATGGTGGGAGCAGACATCGTTGAAATCGATACGACGGCAAATGATTTTGTTTTGACACCTGAGATGTTGGAAGAGGCGATTATTGAGCAGGGGGATAAGCTAAAAGCGGTTATTCTCAACTATCCTGCCAATCCAACGGGAGTGACCTACTCACGTGAGCAGATTCAGGCCTTTGCGGATGTCTTGCGTAAGTATCCTGTCTTTGTCCTATCAGATGAGGTCTATGCGGAATTGACTTATACTGGTCAGCCTCATACTTCGATTGCGGAGTTTTTGCCAGAACAGACCATTTTGATTCAGGGATTGTCCAAGTCCCATGCCATGACAGGTTGGCGGATTGGATTGATTATGAGTCAGGCTCTGATTATCGCTCAAATTATCAAGAGCCACCAATATCTCGTGACTGCAGCGTCAACTGCTATGCAGTATGGTGCGGTTGAGGCCTTGAAAAACGGTAAGGATGATGCTCTTCCGATGCGGGGGGAGTACGTCAAGCGTAGGGATTACATCATCGAGAAAATGACGGACTTGGGCTTTAAAATTATCAAGCCTGATGGAGCATTTTATATCTTTGCAAAAATCCCTGCGGGTTACAACCAAGATTCCTTTAGCTTCTTGCAAGACTTTGCGAGAAAGAAAGCGGTGGCCTTTATTCCAGGCGCAGCCTTTGGTCAGTATGGAGAAGGCTATGTGCGAATTTCCTACGCAGCAAGTATGGAGAAGATTCAAACAGCTATGGCTCGTTTGAAGGAATATCTAGAAGAAAATGGAACGAATTGAAACCAGGGGATTAGTCCTATATAATCGGAATTTTCGAGAAGATGACAAGCTGGTCAAGATTTTTACGGAGAAGGCTGGCAAGCGAATGTTTTTCGTGAAACATGCCTCTAAGTCCAAGCTGGTAGCTTCTATCCAGCCTTTGACCTATGCGGATTTTATCGTTAAAATCAATGATGATGGTCTGTCTTATATTGAAGATTTTCATCAGGTACAGCCATTTAAGAATATTAACGGTGATATTTTCAAGCTTAGCTATGCTACCTATATCTTGGCCTTGGCAGATGCGGCCTTGCAGGACAAGGTTTATGATCCAGCTCTCTTTGCTTTTTTGGTCAAGACCTTGGACTTGATGGAGTCGGGTTTGGATTATGAAGTCTTGACCAATATCTTTGAAATTCAGCTCTTGGGACGTTTTGGGGTCAGTCTGAATTTCCATGAGTGTGCTTTTTGTCATCGGGTTGGTCTGCCTTTTGACTATTCCTACAAGTACAGCGGTGTCTTGTGTCCGCAACACTATCAACAAGATGAGCGACGGGCTTATCTGGATCCCAATGTTCCCTATCTACTTGATCAATTTCAGGCTATTTCCTTTGATGAGCTGGAAACCATTTCCATCAAGCCTGAGATGAAGCGAAAATTACGGCTTTTTATTGACCAGCTGTACGAGGAATATGTGGGGATTCACTTGAAATCCAAGAAATTTATAGATGATTTGTCTTCTTGGGGGCAGATTATGAAACCAAGAACAGAAAATGAGGAAACAGAATGAAACGTATTGCAGTAGATGCTATGGGTGGGGACCACGCCCCTCAGGCAGTGGTAGAAGGTGTCAATCAAGCCTTGGCTGCCTTTCCAGACATTGAAATTCAACTTTATGGTGATGAGGCTAAAATCAAGCAGTATTTGACAGCGACAGAGCGTGTCAGCATTGTTCATACTACGGAGAAAATCAATTCAGATGATGAGCCTGTCAAGGCCATTCGTCGTAAGAAAGAAGCGTCGATGGTCCTAGCGACCAAAGCTGTCAAGGATGGTCAAGCAGATGCGGTCTTGTCAGCTGGAAATACGGGTGCTCTGTTAGCAGCGGGTGTCTTTGTCGTTGGGCGTATCAAACATATCGACCGTCCAGGTCTTATGTCTACTTTGCCGACTATGGACGGCAAGGGGTTTGATATGATGGACCTGGGGGCAAATGCTGAAAATACAGCTCATCACCTCTATCAGTATGGTGTTCTTGGTTCATTTTATGCGGAGCACGTGCGTGGAGTTAAGCAACCTCGTGTGGGACTTTTGAACAACGGTACGGAAGATACCAAGGGCACGCCAGTTCACCAAGAGGCTTATAAACTCTTGTCAGAAGACAAGTCGATCAACTTTATCGGCAATGTGGAGGCGCGTGAGTTGCTCAACAGCGTGGCGGATGTGGTCGTGACGGATGGTTTCACGGGAAACGCTGTGCTGAAAACCATTGAGGGAACGGCCAAATCCATCGTCGGTCAGTTGACGGGCTCAATCAAGAATGGCGGTCTGCGTGCTAAATTGGGTGGTCTTTTGGTCAAGCCAACCTTGAAAAAGGCCTTGGGGGCTATGGACTATAAGACTGCAGGTGGTGCTGTCTTGCTTGGTCTGAAAGCACCTGTCATCAAGGCGCACGGATCCAGCGATGCCCAGTCAATTTTCTATACGATTAAGCAGACGCGTTCGATTTTGGAGGCTGGCATTGTTGAAAAATCAGTTGCCAAATTTTCAGTAGTGGAGGAAAGTCATGACTAGAGAGCAGGTCTATCAGCGGGTTGTTGAATTGATTCAGGATGAAAAGGGAGAAGATTTTCAGGTTCAACCTGAATCTACTTTGGCAGATAATATCGCAGCGGATTCGGTGGAAATCATGGAATTTGTTTTGACTTTGGAAGACGAGTTTGGTGTCGATATTCCTGATGCGGCCATTGAGCGCTTTGAAACTTTGTCTGATATTGTGGATTTTATTTATGAAGAAGTACAGAAACGTTCGTAGTTTACGGGCGTTTTTCTTTATTTTTTTAAAAATACCGTTAAATGCTTTTTTACACGAATGTTATGTGATAGAATAAACGAAAAGACTAGAATATTTTATGAAAGGCGAACATTCTCATGAAAACAGACCTTCTCTATTCAGGAAAAGCAAAAGACATCTACGCTACGGCTGATAGTGACCAGATTGTTGCGGTTTACAAGGATCAGGCAACGGCTTTTAATGGCGGCAAGAAAGAACAGATTATTGGCAAGGGGCGACTTAATAATCTAATTTCTTCGCTTATTTTTGAAAAATTGAATGCTACAGGTGTTAAGACGCATTTTATCAAGCGATTGTCTGATACGGAGCAGTTGAATAAGAAGGTGGAGATTATTCCGCTGGAGGTTGTCTTGCGGAATGTGACCGCTGGTTCTTTCTCAAAACGTTTTGGGGTAGAAGAAGGAATTGTATTATCTACTCCAATCGTGGAATTTTACTATAAAAAAGATGAGTTAGATGATCCCTTTATCAATGAGGAACACATTGCCTTTCTAGAACTGGCTAGTCAGGATCAGATTGACTATATCAAGGAAGAAACACGTCGTATCAATAGTTTCTTGAAAGACTTGTTTGCTCAGATTGGGCTGACTTTGGTGGATTTCAAGCTAGAATTTGGGGTTGACTCGTCTGGTCAGATTTTATTGGCGGATGAGTTTTCTCCTGATAATTGTCGTTTGTGGGATGCGGATGGTAACCATCTGGACAAGGATGTTTTCCGTCGGGGGCTCGGGGAATTGACCGAGGTTTACGAGGTCGTATTGGCAAAGTTAAAAGAAGTGAAATAAGGATTGGAAAAAATGGCGAAGCGGATTTTTGTTGAGAAGAAGACGGATTTTCAAATTAAGGCGGAGGCTCTTCGTAAGGAGTTGACCCATAATTTGCAGCTGACGAGTTTGACGAGTATACGTCTGGTGCAGGTGTATGATGTCTTTCATTTGGAGGAGGACTTGCTGGAGCAAGCTATCAAACACATCTTTACCGAGCAGGTGACGGACAAGGTCTTGTCGGATGAAGAATTAGGTCTGAAAGGTGCGGTTTATTTTGCTATTGAGGCTTTGCCTGGTCAGTTTGACCAGCGGTCTGCAAGCAGTCAAGAGGCCCTTCTCTTGTTGGGCAGTCGCCAGGAGGTGCGTGTCAATACAGGGCAACTTTACATCTTGAACGGTGATGTGCAGGAAGAAGAGTTGGCTGCTATCAAGAATTATTTGCTCAACCCTGTGGATTCACGTTTCAAAGATTTAGAGGCTCCTTTGGTGGCTCAAGAGTTTTCGGTTTCGGATGCGACCATTCCGAGCTTGGACTTTTTTGATAGCTACGGGGCAGAGGAATTTGCGTCTTACAAGCGTGAGGCTGGTTTGGCTATGGAAGTGGAAGACCTGCTCTTCATTCAGGACTATTTCAAGTCAATCGGTCGTGTGCCAACCGAAACAGAGCTCAAGGTTTTGGATACCTATTGGAGTGACCACTGCCGTCATACGACATTTGAAACGGAGCTCAAGTCTATTGACTTTTCAGCCTCAAAATTCCAAAAGCAATTACAGGCGACCTATGACAAGTACCTTGCTATGCGAGCAGAGTTAGGACGAACAGATAAGCCACAGACTTTGATGGATATGGCGACGATTTTTGGTCGCTATGAGCGGGCCAATGGTCGTCTGGATGACATGGAAGTGTCAGATGAAATCAATGCCTGCTCGGTGGAAATTGAAGTGGATGTGGATGGCGTGAAAGAGCCGTGGCTCCTCATGTTCAAGAATGAAACCCACAATCATCCTACTGAAATCGAGCCTTTTGGTGGTGCCGCAACCTGTATCGGTGGTGCCATTCGCGATCCCTTGTCAGGTCGTTCCTATGTTTATCAAGCCATGCGGATTTCAGGTGCGGGCGATATTACCCAACCGCTGACAGCGACACGTCCAGGGAAATTGCCACAGCAAATCATTTCAAAAACAGCGGCACATGGCTATTCTTCATACGGAAACCAAATCGGTCTTGCGACCACCTATGTGCGTGAATATTTCCACCCAGGCTTTATCGCTAAACGGATGGAGCTTGGTGCCGTGGTTGGTGCTGCTCCAAAGGAAAATGTGGTCCGTGAAAAACCAGTCGCAGGCGATGTGGTCATCTTGTTAGGAGGCAAAACAGGTCGCGACGGTATCGGTGGGGCAACTGGCTCATCCAAGGTTCAAACAGTTGAGTCTGTGGAAGCGGCTGGTGCGGAAGTCCAAAAAGGAAATGCTATCGAAGAACGCAAAATTCAGCGTTTATTCCGCAATGGTGCCGTGACTCGTTTGATTAAAAAATCAAATGACTTCGGTGCTGGTGGTGTCTGCGTTGCCATTGGTGAGCTGGCAGACGGTCTTGAAATTGACTTGGACAAGGTTCCGCTCAAGTATGCGGGCTTGAATGGTACGGAGATTGCCATTTCCGAATCACAGGAGCGGATGAGTGTGGTTGTCCGTCCTCAAGATGTGGAAACCTTCATCGCAGCCTGCCGTGAGGAAAATATCCATGCGGTTGTCGTAGCTAAAGTCACTGAAAAACCAAACCTGGTCATGACTTGGAATGGACAAACCATTGTCGATTTGGAGCGTTCCTTCCTTGACACCAACGGTGTGCGCGTGGTGGTGGATGCCAAGGTGGTTGACAGTTCTGTCAAGCTACCAGAAACACGTAGAACTTCCGTTGAAACTGTACAGGAGGACTTGAAAAATCTTCTATCAGACCTCAACCATGCTAGTCAGAAAGGTTTGCAGACGATTTTCGACTCATCTGTTGGTCGTTCAACCGTCAACCACCCACTCGGAGGTCGTCACCAATTGACACCGACAGAAAGTTCAGTGCAGAAACTACCTGTCCAACAGGGTGTGACGACAACGGCTTCGGTCATGGCTCAGGGTTACCATCCTTATCTGGCAGACTGGTCACCTTACCACGGGGCAGCTTATGCGGTCATCGAAGCGACGGCTCGCTTGGTGGCAACAGGTGCGAACTGGTCCAAGGCTCGCTTCTCTTATCAAGAATATTTCCAGCGAATGGACAAACAGGCCGAGCGTTTTGGTCAGCCAGTAGCGGCTCTGCTTGGTTCTATCGAGGCTCAGATTCAGCTTGGTTTGCCGTCTATTGGCGGCAAGGACTCCATGTCTGGTACCTTTGAGGACTTGACAGTTCCGCCGACCCTGGTTGCCTTTGGTGTGACCACTGCAGACAGCCGCAAGGTCCTATCACCTGAGTTCAAGGCGGCTGGTGAGCACATTTACTACTTACCAGGTCAAATTTTGTCCGAAGATATTGATTTTGCCCTGATCAAGTCTAATTTTGAGACTTTTGAAAAATGGCAGAGCGATTATGTGATTACGGCTGCTAGTGCAGTCAAGTATGGTGGTGTTCTAGAAAGTCTAGCCCTCATGTCCTTTGGAAATCAAATCGGAGCAAGAGTCGAGCTTGCAGACCTTGAAACCAGCTTGACAGGTCAGCTTGGCGGCTTTGTCTTCACATCTAAAGAAGATATTCCAGATGCTGTGAAAATTGGACAAACCACCGCTGACTTTACACTCCTTGTCAACGGTGTCAACCTAGCTGGACAGGATTTGCAGGCAGCCTTTGAAGGCAAACTAGAAGAAGTGTATCCAACAGAATTTGAACAGGCGACGGAGTTGCAGGATGTTCCGGCAGTCACAAGTTCAGCGGTTATAAAAGCAAAAGAAGCCGTTGAGGTTCCTGTAGTTTACATCCCAGTCTTCCCAGGTACTAACTCAGAATATGATTCTGCGAAGGCCTTTGAACAGGCTGGTGCAAAAGTCAATCTTGTTCCGTTTGTAACCCTGGATGCAGAGAGTATTGAAAAGTCGGTTGACACTATGGTTGACAATATCACCAAGGCCAATATTCTATTCTTTGCAGGTGGATTCTCGGCTGCGGATGAACCAGATGGGTCTGCTAAGTTTATCGTGACTATCTTACGAAACGCTAAGGTCCGCTCTGCTATTGACCGTTTCATCGAAAAAGGTGGCCTCATCATCGGTATCTGTAATGGTTTCCAGGCCCTTGTCAAATCGGGCTTGTTGCCGTATGGAAACTTTGAGGAGGCAGGTGAAACCAGCCCGACCCTCTTCTACAACGATGCCAATCAGCACGTTGCCAAAATGGTAGAGACGGGGATTGCCAATGTCAACTCACCGTGGTTGGCAGGTGTTCAAGTCGGCGAGATTCACGCTATCCCAGTTTCCCACGGGGAAGGAAAATTTGTAGTGACAGACGAGGAATTTGCTATCTTGCGGGACAATGGTCAGATTTTCAGCCAATACGTTGACTTTACAGGTCAGCCAAGCATGGATTCTAAGTACAATCCAAATGGTTCTAGTCATGCCATTGAAGGCATTACCAGCCGAAATGGTCAGATTATCGGGAAAATGGGACACTCAGAACGTTACGAGGACGGTCTCTTCCAAAACATTCCAGGCAAGAAAAACCAAGGGCTCTTTGTTTCAGCAGTTCGCTATTTTACAGGAAAATAAATATGACATACGAAGTTAAATCACTCAATGAAGAATGCGGTGTTTTCGGCATTTGGGGACATCCGCAGGCTGCTCAGGTGACCTATTTCGGTCTGCATAGCTTGCAGCACCGTGGGCAAGAAGGAGCAGGGATTTTAGCAAATGATGGCGGACAATTACGTCGCCATCGCGGAACAGGCCTGATTGCAGAAGTCTTCAAAAATCCAGCAGATTTAGAATCCTTGACAGGAACGGCTGCTATTGGTCATGTCCGCTATGCAACTTCTGGCTCTGCTTCTATCAATAATATCCAACCCTTCCTATTTGATTTTGTAGATATGCAGGTGGGTTTGGCTCATAATGGAAATTTGACCAATGCAGTCAGCTTGAAGGCTGAGTTGGAAAAGAACGGTTCAATCTTTTCTAGTTCCTCAGACACAGAGATTTTGATGCACTTGATTCGCCGCAGTCACAATCCAGACTTTATGGGCAAAATCAAGGAAGCTCTCAATACTGTTAAAGGTGGCTTTGCTTATCTGATTATGTTGGAAGACAAATTGGTTGCTGCCTTGGACCCTAACGGTTTCCGTCCACTTTCAATTGGAAAGATGAAAAATGGTGCCTGGGTAGTTGCCAGCGAAACTTGTGCTTTTGAAGTAGTGGGAGCTGACTGGGTGCGAGATGTGGAGCCTGGTGAAATTGTCATCATTGATGATTCAGGAATTCAATATGATAGCTATACAAGAGATACGCAATTGGCTGTTTGCTCTATGGAGTATGTCTATTTTGCTCGTCCAGATTCGGTGATTCACGGGGTCAATGTCCACACGGCCAGAAAAAATATGGGACGTCGTTTGGCCCGGGAATTTCAACATGAAGCGGATATCGTGGTTGGTGTGCCAAACTCTTCTCTCAGCGCGGCTATGGGATTTGCAGAGGAATCTGGTTTGCCAAATGAAATGGGGCTGATTAAAAACCAATATACCCAGCGGACCTTTATTCAACCAACCCAGGAATTGCGGGAGCAGGGTGTGCGCATGAAGTTGTCAGCCGTTTCAAGTGTTGTCAAAGGCAAGCGCGTGGTCATGATTGACGACTCTATTGTTCGCGGTACAACTAGCCGCCGCATTGTCCAGCTTCTTCGTGATGCAGGGGCAAAAGAAATCCATGTGGCTATCGGCAGCCCAGAACTCAAGTACCCGTGTTTTTACGGTATCGATATTCAGACTCGCAGGGAGTTGATTTCTGCCAACCACACCGTTGATGAAGTCTGTGAGATTATTGGAGCCGATAGCCTAACCTACCTTTCTCTTGAAGGGATGATAGAGGCCATTGGTATCGACACCGATGCTCCAAAAGGTGGACTCTGTGTGGCTTACTTTGACGGCGAATTTCCAACCCCTCTCTATGACTATGAGGAAGAATATCTCCGTAGCCTAGAAGAGAAAACGAGTTTCTACATTGAAAATGTCAAGTAAAGACAGAGGTGTCAACATTACTTGACAGACCTGTAAACTGTTGAAAGGAATTAAAATGACAAATAAAAATGCATACGCCCAGTCTGGCGTCGATGTCGAGGCTGGCTATGAAGTGGTTGAGCGGATTAAGAAGCACGTGGCTCGGACAGAACGCTTGGGCGTGATGGGAGCTCTCGGTGGCTTTGGTGGGATGTTTGACCTGACCAAACTGGATGTCAAAGAGCCAGTCTTGGTATCGGGAACAGACGGCGTCGGCACCAAGCTCATGCTGGCTATCCAGTATGACAAGCACGACACCATTGGTCAGGACTGCGTGGCTATGTGTGTCAACGACATTATCGCAGCAGGTGCAGAGCCACTTTACTTCCTCGACTACATCGCTACTGGAAAAAATGAGCCAGCCAAGCTGGAGCAGGTGGTTGCAGGTGTTGCGGAAGGCTGTGTCCAGGCTGGTTGTGGCTTGATTGGCGGTGAAACGGCTGAAATGCCTGGTATGTACGGCGAGGATGACTATGACCTGGCTGGCTTTGCTGTCGGTATTGCGGAGAAGTCCCAGATTATAGACGGCAGCAAGGTCCAGGAGGGCGACATTCTCCTCGGCCTAGCTTCCAGCGGTATCCACTCCAACGGTTATTCCCTAGTCCGTCGTGTATTTGCGGATGTTTCTGGCGACGCTCTGTTGCCAGAGCTCAATGGCAGAGCTCTAAAGGATGTCCTCTTAGAGCCGACCCGTATCTATGTCCAGCAGGTATTGCCTCTGGTAAAAGCAGGGCTGGTCAACGGCATTGCCCATATCACAGGCGGTGGCTTTATCGAAAATGTGCCTCGTATGTTTGCGGACAACCTTGCAGCTGAGATTGAGGAAGATAAGATTCCAATCCTTCCAATCTTTACTGCCCTTGAAAAATACGGCCAAATTAAACATGAAGAAATGTTTGAAATCTTCAATATGGGTATCGGTCTGGTATTGGCGGTCAGTCCAGACAAGGTTGACAGTGTCTGTCAACTAGTTGACGAGGAAGTTTACACCATTGGTCGCATCATCGCCAAGGAAGATAAGAGTGTGGTCATCAAATGAAACGAATAGCAGTGTTTGCATCAGGCAACGGCTCCAATTTCCAAGTCATCGCAGAACAGTTTGAGGTAACCTTTGTCTTTTCAGACCACAGAAACGCTTATGTCTTGGAACGAGCTGAAAAACTAGGTGTGCCAGCCTTTACTTTTGAATTAAAAGAATTTGCGGATAAGCAGGCTTACGAAGAAGCCCTCATCCAACTCTTAGACCAGCACCAGATTGACTTGGTGGTCTTGGCAGGCTATATGAAAATTGTAGGTCCGATCTTGTTGGCTCAATATGAAGGTCGAATCATCAATATCCACCCAGCCTACTTGCCTGAATTTCCAGGAGCTCACGGGATTGAAGACGCTTGGAATGCAGGTGTGGCAGAAAGTGGCGTGACAGTCCATTGGGTTGACAGCGGTATTGACACAGGACAAATTATCCAGCAAGTCCGTGTACCTAGACTAGCCGATGACACCCTGGGAAACTTTGAAGCCAGAATACATGAAGCCGAGTATCAACTCTATCCAGCAGTTTTGGAGGAGTTGGGGGCAGTAAGGAGATAGAGATGGGATTATTTGATTTTTTCAAGAAAAAAAGCAACCAGGACAATGATAGCTCTTCTGATGTAGAAGATAATAGTATCGAACTAGAAAATGACGATAGTGCTCTAGGTTGGGATGCTATCACGGAAGAGTTTGAACGCATCTACCCAGAGCAACAAGATCCTAAGCATTATGGAACGCTGATTAAATACTTCATGGGAGGTCCAGATCCCCTAGATGGTATTAGTGTCTATGATGCCGGAGAGTTTTGGCATTTTGTCAGTTATGGCTTAACGGAGCTATATGCCAAAGAGAGCGAAGATTTGGAGTATAGCGGCTTTGGCTTTGAGTTTACGTTCAAGTTAAAAAAATCTGGTGGAGTTGACGAAGAAGAAATCTTGTCTGCTTGTGGCAATTTACAGAAATTAGCTAGGTATGTTTTTGAGTCGGGCAATGTTATCGGGCCAACGGAATATATCTATACGCGTCAAGAGGAAGGGATAGATGCTAAGCAGATGTCTAAGTTGACAGGTTTTATTACAGCAAGTGATGACCTTGTTTCTACAATCTCTACCCCCTACGGTCAAGTTTCATTTATCACTCTAATCGGAGCTACAGATGCAGAATTAAATGCAATCTATGAAAGTGACAATAGTAGAGAGCTGATAAAGGAACTTCAAATGAAACTAGGGAATCAGCTAACAGACTATCACCGTGAGTCACTCATTTAGAATAAGTATAGTTAAATGATAGGAGAAATCATGACAAAACGTGCGTTAATTAGCGTATCAGATAAAAATGGCATCGTAGAATTTGCCCAAGAATTGACCAAGCTTGGCTGGGAAATCATCTCGACAGGAGGCACAAAAGTTGCCTTGGATCAGGCTGGAGTGACTACTATTGCCATCGATGATGTGACCGGTTTTCCTGAGATGATGGACGGCCGCGTCAAGACACTTCACCCCAAAATCCACGGGGGTTTGCTGGCTCGTCGGGATGTGGACAGCCATTTGCAAGCAGCCAAGGACCATGAAATTGGCCTGATTGACTTGGTGGTGGTCAACCTCTATCCCTTCAAAGAGACCATTTTGCGTCCAGATGTGACCTACGACTTGGCGGTGGAGAACATCGACATTGGCGGTCCGTCCATGCTTCGTTCAGCAGCTAAAAACCACGCCAGCGTGACTGTTGTGGTGGATCCGGCAGATTATCCGACGGTTTTAGGGGAAATAGCAGAGCAGGGAGAGACGACCTACTCAACGCGTCAGCGATTGGCTGCCAAGGTCTTCCGTCACACCGCAGCTTATGATGCCCTAATAGCAGATTATTTTACCAAGCAAGTAGGCGAAGATAAGCCTGAAAAATTAACCATTACTTATGACCTCAATCAGCCTATGCGTTACGGTGAAAATCCCCAGCAAAATGCGGATTTCTACCAAAATGCCCTTCCGACAGCCTATTCTATTGCAGCTGCTAAACAGCTAAACGGTAAGGAGTTGTCCTTCAATAACATTCGGGATGCGGATGCGGCTATCCGTATTATCCGTGATTTCAAAGACCGTCCGACTGTTGTGGCTCTCAAACACATGAACCCTTGTGGTATCGGGCAGGCAGAGACTATTGAGCAGGCTTGGGATTATGCTTATGAAGCTGACCCAGTATCGATTTTCGGAGGCATCGTCGTGCTGAACAGGGAAGTGGATGCTGCGACGGCTGAAAAGATGCACCCGATTTTCTTAGAAATCATCATCGCACCGAGCTACTCGGCAGAAGCGCTAGCTATTTTGACCAATAAAAAGAAAAATCTTCGGATTTTGGAGTTGGCTTTTGATGCACAGGATGCGAGCGAAGTGGAGAAGGAGTTCACAGGCGTTGTCGGCGGGCTCTTGGTGCAGGATCAGGACGTGGTGGTGGAAAGCCCAACGGACTGGCAGGTGGTGACCGAGCGTCAACCGTCCGAGCAAGAGTGGGCGGCCATGGAGTTCGCTTGGAAGTCCTCCAAGTATGTCAAGTCCAACGGCATCATCATCACTAATGACAAGATGACTTTGGGCGTGGGACCGGGGCAAACCAACCGTGTGGCATCCGTCCGTATCGCTATTGAGCAAGCCAAAGATCGTTTGGAGGGAGCCGTTTTGGCGTCGGACGCCTTCTTCCCATTTGCTGATAACGTGGAAGAAATCGCAGCCGCAGGCATCAAGGCTATCATCCAGCCAGGAGGATCTGTTCGTGACCAAGACTCCATTGACATGGCCAACAAGTACGGCTTGACCATGGTCTTTACGGGAGTCAGACATTTTAGACATTGAGAATTTTGGATAAGTATAGCACCCCAGCTGGAGAAGTTGGGGTGCTTTTTGGTATAATAGTTCTATGATTTTAAAACCTTTTACGAAATGGACAGGTGGGAAGCGGAAGTTACTAACTCAGCTACATGAACACTTGCCATTAGAATACAATAGATATTTTGAACCGTTTATTGGGGGAGGAGCACTATTCTTTGATTTAGCTCCCGAAAATGCCGTAATAAACGATTTTAATGAGGAATTGATAAATACTTATTTACAGATACGGGATAATGCAGAAGCCTTGCTTGATTTATTACATATCCATCAAGAGAACAATTCTAAGGAATATTATTTGAATGTTCGTTCGGTTGACAGAGATGGTAGAATAGAAACTATGTCTGATGTAGAGCGAGCAGCACGTATACTGTATATGCTACGAGTAGATTTTAATGGTCTATATAGGGTGAACTCTAAAAATCAGTTTAATGTTCCTTACGGTAGGTACAAAAATCCAAAGATAGTAGACTCGGAACTTATTCTTAGTGTATCAAGATACTTAAATGATAACAATATTTTAATTATGCAAGGTGATTTTGTTACGGCAGTTGAAGAAGCTGTTGCAGGAGATTTTGTATATTTTGATCCTCCATATGTTCCTATAACGGCTACTAGCTCTTTTACTTCCTATACGCATGAAGGTTTTTCGGATGAGGATCAGCGTCGATTAAGAGATACTTTCATAGATTTAGACCGAAGAGGAGTTAATGTAATGCTTTCTAATTCTTCAAGCCCAGTAGTTGAAGAATTGTACGCTGGTTTTAATATTTCCCGAGTAGATGTATCGAGAACGAATGGAGCAAGTAATTCCAGTCGTGGAAAAATTCAAGAAATTATTGTAAGAAATTATGGCGAATAACGAATATAAGTATGGAGGGGTCTTAATGAACAAACCATACTATCATAAAAATAAAGCTATTTTGGTACACGCAGATACATTTGAATTTTTGAATAAAATGAAACCAGAGAGCATGGATATGATTTTTGCAGATCCTCCATATTTTTTAAGTAATGGGGGAATTTCTAATTCTGGAGGTCAAGTTGTTTCCGTAGATAAGGGGGATTGGGATAAGGTTAATTCTTTAGAAGAAAAACATGAATTTAATAGGAAATGGATTCGCTTAGCCAAAAATGTGTTGAAACCAAATGGGACCATTTGGATTTCAGGGAGTTTTCACAATATATATTCAGTGGGTATGGCCTTAGAACAAGAAGGTTTTAAAATACTAAATAACATTACTTGGCAGAAGACAAATCCTGCACCAAATCTTTCCTGTCGTTACTTTACTCATTCAACGGAAACTATTTTATGGGCTCGAAAAGATGATAAAAAAGCTCGTCATTATTATAATTATGAACTTATGAAAGAACTCAATGATGGCAAACAAATGAAAGATGTTTGGGTTGGAGGATTAACAAAAAAATCTGAAAAATGGGCTGGTAAGCATCCGACTCAGAAACCAGAATATCTATTAGAACGTATTATTTTAGCTTCAACTCAAGAAGGAGATTACATACTTGATCCATTTGTAGGAAGTGGGACGACAGGAGTGGTTGCCAAACGTTTAGGAAGAAAATTTATTGGGATTGATGCTGAACGGGATTATTTAAAAATCGCGAGAACTAGATTGGATAAGGAAGATGGCAAGAAGAACTTTTCATAGTTGGTTTGAAACTTTCACAGATACGGTTGCTGATTGGAACTACTATGTTGACTTTACAAAGGTTTTTAATAATATGAACGACCTGTATTTGAGAACTAATTTGAATATCTTGAATACGTTGGTAGGGAGTAAACAAATTCGAGAAGATTTTATCGCAATCTGTGAAAAGTATCCAGATGTGTTAACTATCATACCAATTCTTTTGGCTATACGTTTGGAATCTAAAGGCCGAGGAAAAAATCGTAAACCAATTGCTTTACCTATTCGCGAGTATGGGGACGATGCTATAATAAGCTACGATTTTGATTTTTATTCTCCTAACTATACCATAGAGAATTATGCAGATTTGCTAGAGAATACAGGTGTTTTTGAACTACTGCAATCACATCTAGTTAAAAACTTACAGGACTATGTTTACGGTGTAGAAGTCGGGTTAGATTCAAATGGTCGTAAAAATAGAATGGGTAAGATAATGGAAGCTTTGGTTGAAAGAGAACTTTGGAATGCAGGACTAAAAGAAAAAACGGACTACTATAAACAAATAAGTACTAAGCAAATTGAATCACTATTTCATATTGATTTAAGTGCCATAACAAATAATGGTAAAAATCATAAGAAGTTTGATTTTGCAATTCACGTAAATGGTCAATTGTATTTAACTGAAGTAAATTTCTATTCTAAATCAGGGTCAAAACCAAATGAAACCACACGTTCATATGAAAATTTAGCAGAAAAACTTACTGAAATTTCGAATGTTCATTTTGTTTGGATAACAGATGGTGAAGGTTGGCAAAGGTCTAAATCTAATTTAGAGGAGGCATTTGAAATAATACCAAGATTGTACAATCTCCATGATATTCGGAATAAAAATATTAAAGAGTTATTAGAAATGGAGATGGACTAATGAATTTGCAAGCTTATATAAATTTATCTTCTGAAGAACGCTTAAAAATATTTTTAAGTACTTTATCAGTTACTAATCGAACGCCAGATTACTATGTCAATTGGTCTAAGGTTGAACGAGAAACAAAAAAATATGAGTTAGAGTTAAATACTTTGAATTATTTAATTGGTAAAGATGATATATACAACGAAGCGTTGCAACTTTTTAATAAACAACCAAATTTATTAAAAGCTATACCAAGTTTGATTGCAAGTCGTGATAAAACACTGGATATTTTATCAATTGACGCCGATGATAATATGAGTTTTGATAACTTAGATTTTGCAAAAATTGATGAGGCTAGAATTGTAGATTATACTAACTTTGTAGAAGCAACAGGATTATTAGATTTTTTGCAAAAGAAAGCCAATCGCTCTTTAGTGGACTACGTTTATGGAGTAGAGGCGGGACTTGACAGTAATGCACGTAAAAATAGAAGTGGTACTACCATGGAGGGTATTTTAGAGCGAACAGTAGCACGTGTCTGTAAAGAATATGGATTGGAGTTTAAGGCACAAGCAACAGCTCCATTTATAAAGGATAATTGGGGGATTGAGGTCCCTGTTGATAAGTCGGAACGCCGATTTGATGTTGCTGTATTTTCGAAAGATAAACATAAAGTATGGCTAATTGAAACGAATTATTATGGTGGAGGCGGTAGCAAGTTAAAGGCTGTAGCTGGAGAATTTACAGAATTAAGCCAATTCGTCACAAAATCTACAGATGATGTTAATTTTGTGTGGGTAACAGATGGTCAGGGATGGAAGACTGCCCATCTTCCTTTAGCAGAAGCATTTGGTCATATAACCCATGTCTTCAATCTCGACATGCTAAAACAAGGTTACTTATATGATTTGTTTAGATAATCAAATTTGCTCACCTCGTGTGAGCTTTTTCCATTCCCGAACGTTACCCTGTTTCTTCTATCGAAATCCATCTGTTTTTGCTATACTGTTTATATAAAATCCGTTTTTGAGGTGTGAAAAATGAAACTTTTGGTCGTTGGGTCTGGTGGTCGTGAACATGCTATTGCAAAGAAACTGTTAGAGTCTGAGCAGGTAGAACAGGTCTTTGTAGCTCCTGGGAATGACGGAATGACATTAGACGGTATTAAATTGGTCAATATCGGAATTTCCGAACATTCTGCTCTCGTCAATTTTGCTAAGGAACATGATATTGCTTGGACTTTTGTGGGTCCAGACGATGCTCTGGCAGCAGGAATCGTTGATGATTTTGAACAGGCGGGACTAAAAGCTTTTGGTCCCAGTCGTCTAGCCGCGGAGCTGGAGTGGTCAAAAGATTTTGCCAAGCAAATCATGGTCAAATACGGCATTCCAACAGCAGCCTTTGGCACATTTTCCAACTTCGAAGAAGCCAAGGCCTACATCGAAGAGCAGGGCGCACCAATCGTGGTCAAGGCGGACGGCTTGGCACTGGGCAAGGGCGTAGTCGTGGCGGAAACCGTCGAGCAGGCGGTCGAAGCGGCACGGGAGATGCTCTTGGACAACAAGTTCGGCGACTCAGGTGCCCGCGTGGTCATCGAGGAGTTCTTGGCGGGCGAGGAGTTCTCGCTCTTTGCCCTGGTCAATGGTGACCAGTTCTACATTCTGCCGACAGCCCAGGACCACAAGCGTGCCTTTGACGGCGACCAAGGTCCTAACACAGGCGGCATGGGTGCATACGCTCCTGTTCCCCACCTACCTCAAAACGTGGTGGACACAGCGGTTGACACCATTGTCAAGCCTATTCTTGAGGGCATGATTGCGGAAGGGCGGTCTTATCTGGGCGTGCTCTATGCTGGCTTGATTCTGACCGACCAAGGTCCCAAGGTCATCGAGTTTAACGCCCGTTTTGGCGACCCAGAAACCCAGATTATCCTGCCTCGCCTGACCTCTGACTTTGCTCAGAACATCGATGACATCCTCCACAAACGCCCGACTGAGCTGACTTGGCTGGATAGCGGCGTGACGCTGGGTGTTGTCGTGGCCTCAAATGGCTATCCTCTGGACTACGAAAAAGGCGTGTCCTTGCCGGCGAAGACTGAAGGAGACATCATGACCTACTATGCAGGGGCTCGTTTTGCGGAAAATAGCAAAGCACTGCTCTCAAACGGCGGTCGTGTTTACATGCTAGTCACCACAGCAGACACCGTCCAAGAGGCACAAGAAAAAATTTACTCGGAACTGAAAACTCAAGATACCACAGGCCTCTTTTATCGGACAGATATTGGAAGCAAGGCAGTAAAATAAGGGATAAAGAAAAGGAAAGACAAGCATGAACATTCCAATTTCCATCATCATGGGCTCTAGTTCTGACTGGAAAACCATGAAAACAGCAGCCGATGTGCTGGACAAATTTGGCGTAGCCTATGAAAAGAAAGTGGTCTCTGCCCACCGCACACCAGATCTTATGTTCCGACATGCCGAAGAAGCGCGTGGTCGTGGCGTTAAGGTCATCATCGCAGGAGCGGGTGGTGCGGCTCATTTGCCAGGTATGGTGGCAGCTAAAACAACCCTACCTGTTATCGGTGTCCCTGTCCAGTCCCGTGCCCTCAGCGGTGTGGATTCTCTCTATTCTATCGTGCAGATGCCTGGCGGTGTGCCTGTTGCGACCATGGCGATCGGCGAAGCAGGTGCCACCAATGCTGCCTTGACAGCACTTCGTGTTCTCTCTATTGAAGATGAAAGCATTGCGAAGCAGTTGGCAGACTTTGCCAAGGAGCAGGAAAAAGTTGCGGAGGCCATGTCAGATGAACTCATCTAAAACCATTGGAATTATCGGTGGCGGTCAGCTGGGGCAGATGATGGCCATTTCCGCTATTTACATGGGCCACAAGGTGATCACGCTGGATCCTGCGGTGGACTGCCCAGCTTCTAAGGTCAGCGAGGTCATTGTCGCTCCCTATCACGATGTGGCGGCTCTCAAACAGTTGGCGGAGCGGTGCGATGTCTTGACCTACGAGTTTGAAAATGTCGATGCCGACGGACTGGACGCAGTCATCAAGGACGGACAGCTCCCTCAGGGGACAGATCTCCTCCGTATTTCCCAAAACCGCATTTTTGAGAAGGATTTTTTGGCCAAAAAAGCTGGCGTGCAAGTCGCCCCCTACAAAGTCGTCACCTCTAGCCTAGATTTAGAAGGTCTGGACCTCAGCAAAAACTATGTCTTGAAAACAGCCACTGGGGGCTACGACGGACATGGCCAGAAGGTCATTCGAGAAGCGACGGACTTGGAGGCGGCTAGTCAGTTAGCCAACTCTGCCGAGTGTGTATTGGAAGAGTTTGTGAATTTTGACCTGGAAATCTCCGTCCTTGTGTCTGGCAATGGCTCCGACTACACCGTCTTTCCTGTGCAGGAAAATATCCACCGCAATAATATTCTTTACAAAACTATCGTGCCTGCCCGTATTTCAGATGAACTTGCTGAAAAAGCCAAAAACATGGCCCTGCAAATCGCAGACAAGCTCCACTTGGCAGGTACCCTCTGTGTTGAAATGTTTGTGGCAGGGCAGGACATTCTGGTCAACGAAATTGCCCCTCGACCACACAATTCAGGACACTATTCCATTGAAGCCTGTGATTTTTCACAGTTTGATACCCATATCCGAGGCATTCTCGGTCAGCCCTTGCCTCCAATTCGTCTACTTTCTCCAGCCGTCATGATTAACGTTTTGGGACAAGATATGGAAGCGGTCCAAACCTTTCTTCAAGAAAATCCTACCGCCCATCCCCACTTTTATGGTAAACTAGAAGCGAAGCACAATCGCAAAATGGGACACGTGACGGTGTTGGGGGAAGATGCGGATAGTGTGGAGGAGTTTTAGGAGGAAAATCCGATGAATGATTTAGTTTCGGAAGAAAATGTTAATTTAAATCCAAGTAGTTTAACGACTCAAGGGAATTTAGTAGTGGATGAAGTTGTAAAATCATTAGGGATGCCAAGAGATATTTTGCCACCAAATGATGAAATAAGTATGGCTTTAATGTTATTACCTAGGGAATTGAAATTGATTCCTCCTAGACTACGAAATCAATTTATTGCAAAGGCTTGTATTGCCTCCTCAGTTGGATTGTTTGATGGAGCGATAATATATGTATGGAATTGTGTAATTGCAGAACTTCGTAGCCGAGTTAGTTCATTTGGTATGGAGATGATTGCGCAAATTTCAGGCAGTTCTAAACCAGACAATTTTTTAGACAAAATTCAAGATGTAGATTTATTAGATTTGTGTTATCAGTTAAATATTATTGATGAACAAGGGCACTTTTTTTTACAACAATGTAGAGAAGTGAGAAATAACGCCTCTATAGCTCACCCGTCGAATATTAGCATAGATGATAGGGAACTTGTTTCTTTTATCAGTCGTTGTTGTAAGTATGGTCTATCAGAATTAGCAATAAGTGCAGGAATTGATATAAAATCTCTAAACGCGGTATTATCAGGAGGTCAAGATTCAGAAGCGCTGACACATTTTGTGAGTATATTAAAGACTACATTTCGCTCACAGCAGACTTTAGTGTTTAAATTGCTTTATTCAAATTATATAGATTCCTCTAAAACGAGCACTGTTCGATCAAATGCCTTGGCAATTGCAAAAGGAGCATCAGAATTACTATCTGAAAACCATGAAATTATTATAGAATTATTGGATAAACATAACCAATATTTGTTGTCAGGGACAGATGATCAAAGAACCAATTCTAAAAAATTTTTTGAAGAAATAGGTCAATTAAATAGTCTTTCAGAGGTTGAGAAAATCTCCTCATTCAGTAAAGCGATAAATAATTTACGAACGGCTCACTATGGGATGAATAACTTCTACAATGAACCTCCATTTGCAGAAAGGCTTCAAGAATTATCTGAACAGATTAATCCAATACCTGAACAAATTATTGGAAAGTATGTACAAGTTAATTTAGATTGTTATGTTGGTAATGACTATGGGGTTAGCTGGGGCGCTGCAACGGAGTGTGAAAAAATGTTGAAGAACCTAACTCCAAAAGGAATTGAAAATTTAATTACTCGTTTAAATTCGGTTTCACAAGTTCTAGGAGAGAGTCAAAAAGGGAGGATAAGGAATTTACTGGATTACTATGAAGAGTCACTTATTCCATTTCCTGTACAAAAAACTCAAATTCAAGCATTAAAATCTAGGTTTGTATAGTTAAAATAAGGAGACAAAACAATGCTAACACGTTATTCACGCCCTGAGATGGCGAATATTTGGAGTGAAGAGAACAAGTACAAGGCTTGGTTGGAGGTGGAAATCCTCGCAGATGAGGCCTGGGCTGAGTTGGGTGAGATTCCCAAAGAAGATGTGGCCTTGATTCGTGAGAAGGCGACCTTTGACATCGACCGCATTTTAGAGATTGAAGAGGAAACCCGTCACGATGTGGTAGCTTTCACGCGTGCGGTTTCGGAAAGTCTTGGTGAGGAACGCAAGTGGGTCCACTACGGTCTGACATCGACCGACGTGGTGGATACGGCTTACGGCTACCTCTACAAGCAGGCCAACGACATCATCCGTCGTGACCTTGAAAACTTTACCAATATCATCGCCGACAAGGCGCGTGAGCACAAATATACCATCATGATGGGGCGGACTCACGGTGTTCATGCGGAGCCAACGACCTTCGGCCTTAAATTGGCAACTTGGTATAGCGAAATGAAACGCAATATGGAGCGTTTCGATGTAGCGGCCAAGGGTGTCGAAGCTGGTAAAATTTCAGGTGCGGTTGGAAACTTTGCCAACATTCCTCCATTTGTGGAAGAGTATGTTTGTGGTAAATTGGGCATTCGTCCGCAGGAAATTTCTACCCAGGTCCTACCTCGTGACCTCCACGCAGAATATTTCTCAGCCCTAGCCTTGATTGCAACGTCTATCGAGCGTATGGCGACAGAAATCCGTGGGCTACAAAAATCTGAACAACGTGAAGTCGAAGAGTATTTCGCCAAAGGCCAAAAGGGCAGCTCTGCTATGCCCCATAAACGCAACCCTATCGGCTCTGAAAACATGACCGGTCTGGCTCGCGTGGTGCGTGGTCACTTGGTGACGGCTTTTGAGAATGTGGCTCTCTGGCACGAACGCGATATTTCCCACTCGTCAGCGGAGCGGATTATCACGCCGGATACGACTATTCTTATCAACTATATGCTCAATCGTTTTGGCAATATCGTCAAGAACTTGACGGTCTTCCCTGAAAATATGAAACGCAATATGGAGTCAACTTTTGGCTTGATTTACAGTCAGCGTGTCATGCTTAGTTTGATTGAAAAAGGCATGACCCGTGAGGAAGCTTATGACTTGGTGCAGCCAAAAACCGCACAGTCTTGGGACAATCAAGTGGACTTCAAGCCCCTTCTTGAAGCAGATGAGCGTGTGACAGCCAAACTCAGCCAGGAAGAAATCGATGAGCTCTTCAACCCAGACTACTATGCTAAGCGGGTGGATGACATCTTTGAACGACTTGGATTATAAAAAATCAAAATTCTTTGGATTTTGAACTGCACCCCAAAAGTTAGACAGAAAAAATCTAACATTTGGGGTGCTATTTTTATGAAATTGAGCTATGAAGACAAAATCGAAATCT
>NZ_JAVIHI010000031.1:0-25513 GCF_036680365.1 Streptococcus sp. SS-4456
ATGTTCATCTGCTTTCTATACTGAGTTGGGGAATTCTAGTATATCAGACGAACATGTCTTTTTTGTTGCACTTCATTTTACAACACGGGAATAATAAAAATTCAGAAAATTCTTTACCACTTCCTTTTAGAAATTCGAACGTTTGGTTTTTACTTTATTATAAAACAAATGAAAAAAGCAACGTTTTTTAAACATTGCTCTTTTATCGTTAACCTTATTTAAAGTAGTTAATTCCCATTGCATCCTTGACTTGATCCAAAGTATTTGCTGCAACATGACGAGCTTTTTGACTGCCTGCTTCCAACATGGCATAGACTTGCCCCATGTCTTTGGCAAACTCGATTCGACGCTCACGGATTGGTCCCAATTCACGTTCTAAAATGTCAAGAAGATAGCGTTTGGTTTTCACATCACCCAAGCCACCACGCTGGTAATGCTCCTTCATCGCCTCAATCTCAGCTTTATCTTCTTCACGTCCGAAAACATCAAGATAGTGGAAAACCATATTTCCTTCAATCTTACCTGGGTCTTCTACACGAATGTGGTTTGGATCTGTGTACATGGACATGACTTTCTTTTTGAGTGTATCCATGTCATCGGCTAAGTAAATCCCATTTCCAAGTGACTTAGACATCTTGGCATTACCGTCCAAACCTGGCAAGCGACCAGCTGCCTCATTTTCAGGATAGATACCCTCTGGCTCTACCAAAATATCCGTCTGATAAGCATGGTTAAAGCTACGAACGATTTCACGGGTCTGCTCAATCATCGGTTTCTGGTCATTTCCTACAGGGACAAAATTTGCCTTGAAGGCTGTAATGTCCGCCGCTTGTGACACAGGATAGACCAAGAAACCAGCTGGAATTCCTTCGCCAAATCCCTTCTGAGCAATCTCCGTCTTCACTGTTGGGTTGCGTTCTAGACGTGCAACAGATACCAAGTTCATATAGTACATAGTCAACTCTGCCAATTCAGGAATTTGACTTTGGATAAAAATCGTTGTTTTAGCTGGGTCAAGTCCTGCTGCAAGATAGTCCAATGCCACATTACCAACTGATTCGATAATTTTTTGTGGTTCTTTGGCATGGTCTGTCAACGCTTGTTGGTCAGCTAAAAAGACAAATAGTTCATGTTGTCCAGCATCTTGTAATAAAACACGATTTTTCAAGGAGCCAACATAATGGCCGATATGGAGTTTACCTGTTGGACGGTCTCCCGTCAAAATAATTGGTTTGGTCATTCCTTCACCTCATCTGATAATTTTCATAAAAAAAGCCCCGCACAGAAACTGTGCAAGGGCGTCAAGGACACGGTACCACCTTACTTAGGAGAACATACTCCCATCTCTATGCACATAAGGCCTGCTAGCCGAATCCTTATTGGTTCGAATTCATTACAAAATCAGTCCATTCACTAATCACCATTACCTGTTTGCAGCGACCACAAGCTCTCTAAAAATGGAAGATTACCTACTCTTCTGATTGACCTCTATTATACCTTTTAAAAAATAGAAAGTCAATACTTCCAAGCCTTGACGATAAGCTGGATTTTAGGGATAATAGAAGTTGCATTCTATGATATTCAAATAAGGAGAAGCTATGAAAGAACGGATCAAAGATTTTGCCTATGTAACTTTGGGTTCCATTGTCATGGCTGTTGGTTTTAACAGTCTATTTTTAGAGAATAATATTGTTTCTGGAGGGGTTGGAGGTCTTGCTATAGCACTTAATACGCTCTTGGGCTGGAACCCCGCTGATTTTGTTCTCTACTGCAACATTCCTTTGCTCATTATTTGTTGGGTGTTTCTAGGAAAGTCTGTCTTTGTCAAAACAGTTTACGGCGCTATCATTTATCCATTTTGCATAAAGTTGACAGCAGGTTTACCAAGCTTGACAGAAAATCCTTTGCTCGCTGCTATTTTTGGTGGAATAATCCTCGGTTTTGGACTAGGACTTGTCTTTCTAGGAAATTCATCTACAGGTGGTACAGGTATTCTCATTCAATTTCTTCATAAATACACTCCCTTATCTTTAGGAGCAACAATGGCCATCATCGACGGAATAATCGTCGGACTAGGTTTTATCGCTTTTGATCCAGATACTGTCATGCATTCCATCATTGCCCTTATGACCATTACTTACATTGTCAACCGCATGATGTCCGGTACCCAATCATCTCGAAATGTCATGATTATTTCTCAAAAATCAAGTCAAATCAAAGACTACATCACAAAAGTCGCGGATCGCGGTGTGACAGAGCTCCCAATTATCGGTGGCTTTACAGGGGTTGACAAGCGCATGTTGATGACCACCATCTCTATTCCAGAAATGCAAAAACTGGAAACGGCTGTATTAGAAATTGATGAAACTGCCTTTATGGTTGTCATGCCTGCCAGCCAAGTTCGTGGACGTGGTTTCAGCTTACAAAAAGACCATAAACATTACGATGAAGATATTTTAATTCCAATGTAATTCATTGAAAATTCAAGTTCTTTCTAGTACAATAAAACTAATAGACAGAAATAGAGGAGAAACTATGCTTACAGTATCAGACGTGTCGCTCCGCTTTAGCGACCGCAAATTATTTGACGATGTCAATATTAAGTTTACAGCTGGAAACACCTACGGCTTGATTGGTGCCAATGGTGCTGGTAAATCAACTTTCTTGAAAATTCTTGCAGGTGACATTGAACCATCAACAGGCCATATCTCACTCGGTCCAGATGAACGACTATCTGTATTGCGTCAGAACCACTTTGACTATGAAGATGAGCGCGTGATTGACGTCGTTATCATGGGGAATGAGCAACTTTACAGCATCATGAAAGAGAAAGATGCCATTTACATGAAGGAAGATTTTTCTGATGAAGACGGTGTTCGTGCCGCTGAATTAGAAGGTGAGTTTGCTGAACTTGGTGGTTGGGAAGCTGAAAGTGAAGCTTCACAATTACTCCAAAACCTCAACATTTCAGAAGACCTCCACTACCAAAACATGAGCGAATTGACCAACGGTGAGAAGGTTAAGGTTCTCTTGGCTAAGGCACTTTTTGGTAAACCAGATGTTCTTCTTTTGGACGAACCAACCAACGGTTTGGATATTCAATCAATCAACTGGTTGGAAGATTTCTTGATTGATTTCGAAAATACAGTTATCGTTGTATCCCATGACCGCCACTTCTTGAACAAGGTATGTACCCACATGGCTGACCTTGACTTCGGTAAAATCAAGATTTTCGTTGGTAACTATGACTTCTGGAAACAATCCAGTGAACTAGCAGCTAAACTACAAGCAGACCGTAACGCAAAAGCAGAAGAAAAAATCAAGGAATTGCAAGAATTCGTTGCCCGTTTCTCTGCTAATGCTTCTAAGTCTAAGCAAGCTACTTCACGTAAAAAGATGCTGGATAAAATCGAGTTGGAAGAAATCATTCCTTCAAGCCGTAAGTATCCATTTATCAACTTCAAGGCAGAACGTGAGATCGGTAACGATCTCTTGACAGTTGAAAACTTGAAAGTTGTCATTGATGGTGAAACCATTTTGGATAATATCAGCTTTATCCTACGTCCAGGTGATAAAACGGCTCTCATTGGTCAAAACGACATTCAAACAACTGCCCTCATTCGTGCCCTCATGGGAGACATCGAATACGAAGGTACTGTCAAGTGGGGTGTAACTACCAGTCAATCTTACCTACCAAAAGACAATACTCGTGATTTTGACACCAACGAATCCATCCTTGATTGGCTTCGTAACTTTGCTAGCAAAGAAGAAGACGATAATACCTTCTTGCGTGGCTTCTTGGGCCGGATGCTCTTCTCAGGTGACGAGGTTAACAAACCTGTCAATGTCTTGTCAGGTGGAGAAAAGGTACGCGTGATGTTGTCAAAACTTATGCTCCTCAAATCAAATGTTTTGGTGTTGGATGATCCAACTAACCACTTGGACTTGGAATCTATCTCTAGTCTGAACGATGGTCTCAAAGCCTTTAAAGAATCTATCATCTTTGCTAGCCACGACCACGAGTTTATTCAAACACTGGCTAACCATATCATTGTAATCTCTAAAAATGGCGTGATTGACCGTATTGACGAAACCTATGACGAATTCTTGGAAAATGCTGAAGTACAAGCAAAAGTACAAGAACTTTGGAAAGCATAATAAAAAGGCGATTCACTCGCCTTTTCTTTTAAATCTATGAAAAAAATATTTACAAAAAAATCTACCTATTACCTCCTATCTTTTTTGATTCCTCTAGGAATTATTTCCCTTGTCCTATCTTTTCAAGGCATTTGGTGGGGAAGTGATACAACCATTTTGGCTAGCGATGGTTTCCATCAATATGTCATCTTTAATCAAACGTTACGAAATACTTTACACGGTGACGGTTCTCTTTTTTATACCTTTACAAGTGGATTAGGTTTGAATTTCTATGCCTTATCTTCTTACTATCTAGGTTCCTTCTTATCTCCAATTGTATTCTTCTTTGATTTACAATCCATGCCAGATGCCCTCTATCTTGTCACTGTTGTAAAGTTTGGATTGATAGGTTTGTCAACCTATTTTAGCTTAAAAGGGATACATAAGAAACTTGAACCTTCCTGGGCACTTCTTCTTTCCACTTCCTACTCATTGATGAGTTTTTCTACCAGTCAATTAGAAATCAATAGCTGGCTAGATGTCTTCATCCTCATTCCTATTATCCTACTTGGTTTACACCGATTGATAGAAGGAAAAAATCAAGTTATTTACTATATAGCCTTGACTTGCTTGTTTGTTCAAAACTACTACTTTGGCTATATGGCTGCGATTTTCCTAGCACTGTGGGCACTTGTTCATTTATCTTGGTTAGAAAAAAACAGGATAAAAATATTCATAAACTTTACAGTTGTGTCAATTTTATCAGCACTAACTAGTATGTTTATGCTCCTACCAACATATTTAGATTTGAAAACGCACGGTGAAACTTTTACAAAGATTGTCAATCTAAAAACGGAAGACTCCTGGTATTTGGATTTCTTTGCAAAGAATTTAGTCGGTAGTTTTGACACAACTAAATTTGGCTCCATTCCTATGATTTATGTAGGATTACTGCCACTCATTTTCACAATACTATTCTTTACCATAAAAGAGGTAAGGTGGACAGTAAAATGCTCATACGGTCTACTAATCAGTTTTGTCATTGCTAGTTTCTACCTCCAACCACTCAACTTATTTTGGCAGGGGATGCATGCTCCGAATATGTTTCTATACCGCTATTCTTGGGTCCTATCTACCATCCTTATCTACCTAGCTGCAGAAACAATTATACGATTGAAGCAAGTTTCTCTTAGAAGCTTCTATGGAAGCATTTCGGTTATATTACTAGGTTTTCTACTGACCTATCTATTTAAGCAACACTATGAATTTTTACAAGCTGTAAACTTTTTATTGACAGTTGAATTTCTAATTCTTTACATTGTTCTATTTTGGCTCCTCTTTCATCGTAAACTATATGCTAACTGGATTGCCACTGTTTTCCTATTCTTTGGCTTATTTGAAATCGGGATTCATACTCAGTATCAGGTACAGGGACTATCAAATGAATGGCATTTCCCTAGTCGTTCAAACTATGAAGAAAAATTGACAGATATTGACAACCTTGTCAAGTCAGCCAAGTCTGATAATACCGCTTTCTATCGGACCGAACGATTGTTACCACAAACAGGAAATGATAGTATGAAATACAACTACAATGGTATTTCTCAATTCTCTTCTATTCGCAATAGATCTTCTGGCTCTGTCCTTGATAAATTAGGTTTCCGTTCAGATGGGACTAATCTTAACCTCCGCTATCAAAATAATACCATCATTGCTGATAGTCTATTTGGCATAAAATACAATCTAGCAACTCTTGATCCAAATAAATTTGGTTTCTCACTTGATCAAAGTAGTGATAAAATGAACTTGTATGAAAATAGCTTTAATCAAGGTCTGGCTATTCTCACCAACCAAGTTTACAAGGATGTAAAATTTACAAATCTCACACTTGATAATCAAACAAATTTCCTCAATCAGCTATCTGGTGTAAACCATAAATATTACTACAGCATTCCAATCACTTCATCTCAATATGCGACTGAATTAGGAAATCGTATCACTATAAATAAAGCAAATGAGGAAACGAGTGCTAAAGTTAGTTATACATTAACAGTACCTGCAAATAGTCAAGTCTATCTTAATTTACCAAAAATAACGTTCTCAAATGAGAATCATAAGAAGGTTGTCATAACTGTCAATAACCAGTCAACTGAATTTACACTTGATAATGCATTTTCATTCTTCAATGTTGGAGATTTCTCAGAAGAACAAGTCGTTCAAGTTGACATTCACTTCCCTGAAAATGCACAAGTTTCCTTTGATAAACCTCAATTCTACCGTCTAGATCTAATTGCATTCCAAAATGCTGTAACTATACTAAAAGAAAAAAATATTGTTACAAAAACTGAAGGAAACACGGTCACTATTGACTTTGAAACAGAAAATGAAGCTTCGCTTCTTTTAACCCTACCCTACGATAAAGGATGGTCTGCAACAATTGATGGGGAACCAGTAAGTATTCAAAAAGCGCAAAGTGGTTTTATGAAAGTTGATGTCAAGCCTGGGCAATCACAAGTAATTCTTACCTTTACACCTCAAGGTTTTTACCTAGGTTTAATAATCTCATTCTCCGCCCTTGGCATGTTTATTAGCTACCAAATCTTTCGAAATAAGTACAATAAAAACCTCCCAGTATAGATAGATTACTTAGAGGTTTTCATTTACTATAAATTTTTAAAAAATAAAACCTTGATTTCTCAAGGCTTCCTAGTCTTTATTTACTCCGCCAACAGGGCTCGAACCTGTGACATCATGATTAACAGTCATGCGCTCTACCGACTGAGCTATGGCGGAAAGAATAGTCCGTACGGGATTCGAACCCGTGTTACCGCCGTGAAAAGGCGGTGTCTTAACCCCTTGACCAACGGACCATTTTTTCAGAACAATAACTAGTATAATACACCGATAATTTTTTGTCAATACTTTTTTTAAAATTTTTGCACTATTGACAGAGTTAATCGTTTAATGTACAATTGAATAGTTAGGGTTCCATAGCTCAGCTGGATAGAGCATTCGCCTTCTAAGCGAACGGTCGCAGGTTCGAATCCTGCTGGAATCATATCGATCTATCTTAGGATAGGTCTTTTTTCTTGCCATAATTGATAGTTGATATAGAGGACTGGTAGGAGAATGCCAATTAAAGCATATTCTTTAAACTGAAAGGATAGCTGCGTTGCACTTATAACACCGAGCATAAAACCAATAATCGTAAGTAAAATATTTCTTCCTGTCTTTTTCAGCTCTGCATCCCGTTCAATCATACCTTTAAACCAAAGATAAGCCGCATTCTTCACATTTCCAGTCATCATGACATTGGCATAGGGAGCACCTCTCAACCTTCTAAAGGTCTCCACCTGGATAGAGGCTACAAAAGCCAAACTAGCGATGGTAAAAGAAGCAGGCATAAGAGGAGATAAAAAAATTGTCAAAAGGATGCAAATCAGCATGATCAAGCTACTACCAAAATGCCAGGACCAATATTGTTTTTCAAAATACCTTCTAGCTAAGTAAGTGAAAAATTGACCAAATACAAAAAATAGAATTGGAATACAAAAGTTTGCTACCTGAACAAAATCCCCCTTGGCCATATAATAGGCAAGAGAAATCACATTGCCAGATTGTACACCAGCAAAACGACCACCTTGGGTAACATAGGTAAAGGCATTGAGATAACCACTAATAAAGGTCAAGCAACAAGCTACCCGCAAGCCTTCAAAAACACGATAATCTTTCTGCTTCATTCTAACTCCTTGTTTCACGTGAAACTATTTATGGTAGGGACTGCCTTGTTGAATCATAAAGGCGCGATAAATTTGCTCGATAAGAACCAATTTCATTAGTTGGTGAGGGAGGGTCAATTGTCCAAAACTCATCAGTAAATTGGCTCTTTTTTTCACTTGTGGAGCCAAGCCAAGACTGCCACCGATAATAAAAGTAATATCAGAATTGCCACTCACTGTAATGTCAGCTAGTTTCTTGCTAAATTCTTCAGAGGGAAACTGCTTTCCTTCAATAGCCAAGGCAATGACATAATCACGTTCACCAATTTTAGCCATAATTCGCTCAGCTTCCTTTTTCAATATCTGCTCATTTTCTGCCTGACTAGCCTTATCTGGCGTCTTCTCGTCAGCTAGTTCAATCAGTTCCAACTTTGTAAAACGACCTAAACGTTTACTATATTCGGCAATACCATCTTTAAGGTATTTTTCTTTCAATTTTCCAACGGTTATCAATTTTATTTTCATAAAAATATTGTAACATATCCACAGGTTTCTGTTAGTAGATAATCCGAAAAAATCTCAGAATTTCAAAGCAAATTCACATTATTCACATAGTTATCCACAGGTTGTGGATTGATTTTTGAAAACTTTAAGCTATAATTAAGAAAGCAAGAGTAATCTTAAGGAAAATGTAAGAAAGGAAAAGGATCCTCTATATGAAAAAATATTTGAAATTCGCTATTCTATTTGTAGTTGGCTTTATTGGTGGCTTAGCTGGTTCACTGACTGCATCCATCTTTCAACCACAAGTCCAGCAAGCAAACTCTGCTATTACAAGTGTCAGCAATGTTCAATATGATAATGAGACTTCAACAACTCAGGCAGTAGAAAAAATCCAAGATGCAGTTGTTTCCGTTATCAACTACCAATCTGCAACAAGCAATAGTCTGAGCGCCATTTTTGGAAATATTGAATCATCTGATGAACTAGCAGTTGCTGGGGAAGGTTCAGGAGTAATCTACAAAAAAGATGGAAATACTGCCTATATTGTAACCAATACCCACGTAATCAATAATGCTGAAAAAATTGATATCCTTCTAGCTTCTGGAGAGAAAGTGGCAGGAGAATTAGTGGGTGCTGACACCTACTCTGACATAGCTGTTATCAAAATTGATGCAGACAAGGTGACAGCAGTAGCTGAATTTGCGGACTCAGACACCATTAAGGTTGGTGAAACAGCTATTGCAATCGGTAGTCCTCTAGGGAGTGTTTACGCAAATACAGTCACACAGGGGATTATCTCCAGCCTCAGTCGTACTGTCACCTCTCAGTCTGAAGATGGGCAAACCATTTCAACCAATGCTATTCAAACAGATACAGCTATTAACCCAGGTAACTCTGGTGGACCACTCATCAATATTCAAGGTCAAGTGATCGGAATTACTTCTAGCAAAATTTCCTCTAGTTCTTTGACTAGTTCTGGTGTTACAGTTGAAGGTATGGGATTTGCAATTCCTTCCAACGATGCGGTGACCATTATCAATCAACTAGAAACAGATGGTAAGGTCAGTCGACCTGCTCTGGGTGTTCACATGGTTAACTTGACAGATTTGTCAACTAGTCAACTTGAAAAAGCAGGACTTTCCAATACTGAATTAACATCTGGTGTTATCGTTGTTTCTACACAAGCAGGCCTACCAGCAGATGGAAAATTTGAAACCTATGATGTTATTACTGAAATTGATGGGGATGTCATCGAAAATAAAAGTGATCTACAGAGTGCGCTTTATAAGCACCAAATTGGAGATAGCATAATCATCACCTATTATAGAAACAATAAGAAAGAAACTGTTGACATCAAGTTGACACACTCTACCGAACAACTTCAATAATAGTAGTATCTAAACTAGACTTTACATGATTGTAAAGTCTGTTTTTTTTTGCTAAAATGAACATTATGGAAGAACTACGTACTATCAATATTTCAGATATCCAGCCAAATCCTTACCAACCAAGAATACATTTTGACCAAAATAAGCTAGAAGAATTAGCTCAGTCTATAAAAGAAAACGGATTGATCCAACCAATCATTGTAAGAAAGTCGTCCATTATTGGTTATGAACTATTAGCAGGTGAGAGAAGATGGAGAGCTAGTCAATTAGCTGGATTAACAGCAATTCCCGCTATCGTCAAAGAATTGAGTGATGATGATTTGCTCTATCAAGCAATCATTGAAAATTTACAGCGTTCAGATTTAAATCCTATCGAAGAAGCAACATCCTATCAAAAACTACTCAGCAAGGGATTGAAGCATGATGAAATTGCTCAAATCATGGGAAAATCAAGACCTTATATCAGTAACTTACTACGTTTATTAAATCTTTCCAAAGAAACACAGCAAGCAATAAAAGAAGGAAAAATTTCACAAGGCCACGCGCGTCAGTTAGTTGCATTTTCAGAAGTAAAGCAAGCTACTTGGGTTCAGGAAATCATCGAAAAAGATCTAAGTGTACGGGCTCTTGAAAAAATTCTATCCAAGAAGAAAAAAATAAAGACACAACCCAAGAATCAATTTTTAAAAGAACAAGAAAACATTCTCAACCAACTTCTAGGAACCTCCACAAAAATTCTTCAGAAAAAAAATGGCAATGGAGAAATTCGAATCAGCTTTAATAGCCTTGAAGAATTTGAGCGAATTATCAACAATTTAAAATAAGCCTGTTTACAGAATATTTTTATAAACACTTTTTTCCACAATTAAAAAGACCGAGAAAGCTAGAATCTACACAGGTTCTAGCTTTTATTCACATCCTGTGGAAAACTTTTATGAACATTGTGGATTTTAAAAATTATCTGTGGAAAACTTTTACTTTTTATGGTACACTATTCTAGCCAATAGAAAATGAGAGGAGGAAAATATGAATAAAGAACAACAATTCTGGCAACGATTTATTGAACTAGTCCAAGCAAGTTTCAAAGCTTCCATTTATGATTTTTACGTTGCAGATGCAAGATTGCTAAACCTAGAACAACAAGTAGCCACCATCTTCTTAAATCGCCCATTTAAAAAAGATTTCTGGGAAACAAACTTTGAGGAGCTAATGATTGCGGCTAGTTTTGAAATTTTCGGTGAACCGCTCACTACTCGCTACCAATTTACAGAAGAAGTGACTGAAATAGTTCCTACTACTAGAACAACATACAGTCCTTCCACCCCGTCTTCTATAACTGATATAGCAGAGGGAGTACTACAGCCTGTCCATCCTGATATAAAGTCTCAATATACCTTTTCAAACTTTGTTCAAGGAGATAACAATCATTGGGCAAAAGCGGCTGCACTGGCTGTTTCTGATAACTTAGGAGAGCTCTATAATCCACTATTTATCTTTGGTGGACCAGGTTTAGGGAAAACTCATATTCTAAATGCAATCGGTAATAAGGTCCTAGCTGACAATCCTCATGCAAAAATAAAGTATGTTTCATCAGAAACTTTTATCAATGAGTTATTGGAACACATGCGATTAAATAAAATGAAGCAGTTCAAAGAAATCTATCGTAATCTTGACCTGCTCCTCATTGATGATATCCAATCCATTCAGAAAAAAGAAACCACGCAAGAAGAATTTTTCCATACTTTCAATGCACTCCATCAAAAAAATAAACAAATAGTCCTAACAAGTGATAGAAACCCTGACTATCTAGACAATCTTGAAGAACGATTAGTAACTCGTTTTAAGTGGGGCTTAACGAGTGAAATCACACCTCCTGACTTTGAAACACGTATTGCTATTTTACGCAATAAATGCGAAGCCTTCCCTTATGATTTCACTAATGATACCCTGTCCTACTTAGCAGGTCAATTTGATTCCAACGTCCGTGATCTTGAGGGGGCATTGAAGGACATTAACCTACTTGCTACCATGCGAAATCTGTCTGAGATAACAGTAGAAGTAGCTGCTGAAGCCATTCGTTCTAGGAAGCAAACAAACCCTCAAAACATGGTCATTCCGATCGAAAAAATCCAAACAGAAGTTGGAAATTTCTATGGAGTTAGCCTCAAAGAAATAAAGGGCTCTAAACGTGTCCAACACATTGTTCACGCGCGCCAGGTTGCTATGTTTTTAGCCCGCGAAATGACAGACAACTCTTTGCCAAAAATTGGTAGAGAATTTGGTAATCGTGACCATACAACAGTCATGCATGCCTATAACAAGATTAAAAGTTTGCTAATGGATGATGATAATTTGGAAATCGAAATAACCAGTATCAAAAATAAAATTCGATGACCTGTGTATAAGTTTAAAAAAATCCAGCTACTTTTCCACAAGTTGTGAACAAGCTATTTTTCTAGAAAGTTATGGCTTTGACCTACTTTTCCACAGAATACACAGGGCCTACTACTACTACTAACCTTATAAATAATAAATAAAGGAGTTTCCATGATTCAATTTTCAATTAACAAAAATGTATTTCTCCAAGCACTAAATACAACCAAACGAGCAATCAGCACAAAAAATGCTATTCCAATTCTTTCAACTGTTAAAATCACAGTTACTAGTGATGGAATTACTTTAACAGGTTCTAATGGACAGATTTCTATCGAACATTTTATTTCTATCCAGGATGAAAATGCAGGTCTGTTGATAAGCTCTCCTGGCGCTATTCTTTTAGAAGCAGGCTTCTTTATCAATATTGTATCTAGCCTACCTGATGTCGTAGTTGATTTTAATGAAATCGAGCAAAAGCAAGTTGTACTAACAAGTGGTAAGTCTGAAATTACCTTGAAAGGTAAAGATGCGGAACAGTATCCTCGTCTGCAAGAAGTGCCAACTTCAAAACCTCTGGTCCTAGAAACGAAAGTACTTAAACAAACCATCAACGAAACAGCTTTTGCAGCTTCCTTGCAAGAAAGTCGTCCAATACTAACAGGGGTTCACTTTGTCTTGACAGATAATAAAAATCTAAAAACAGTTGCGACAGATTCACACCGTATGAGCCAACGTAAATTGGTTCTTGAAAAAGCAGGTGATGATTTTAACGTGGTAATTCCAAGCCGTTCTCTTCGCGAATTTACAGTTGTTTTTACAGATGATATTGAAACTGTGGAAGTATTCTTCTCAAACAATCAAATTCTTTTCAGAAGTGAGCATATTAGCTTCTATACACGTTTACTTGAAGGAACCTATCCAGATACGGATCGCCTGATTCCAACGGAATTCAAAACAGTTGCTGTCTTTGACACAGCTAATCTCCGTCATTCAATGGAACGTGCCCGTCTTCTGTCAAATGCAACTCAGAATGGTACAGTAAAACTTGAGATTGCTAACAATATTGTCACAGCTCATGTAAACTCACCAGAAGTTGGACGTGTAAACGAAGAATTGGATACCTTAGAAGTGACTGGTGAAGACTTGGTAATTAGTTTTAACCCGACTTACTTGATTGAAGCCTTGAAGGCTACCAATAGTGAGCAGGTCAAAATTAGCTTTATCTCCTCTGTTCGTCCATTTACAGTGGTACCAAATAGCGAAGGGGATGACCTCATTCAATTGGTGACACCAGTTCGAACCAACTAATTCCAACATAAACGGCTAGTTTAGCCGTTTTTATGTTATACTGAAAGAAATAGAACTAAAGGAGTATCTATGTACCAATTAGGAACCTTTGTCGAAATGAAAAAACCTCATGCCTGTGTCATCAAATCGACCGGTAAGAAGGCTAATAAATGGGAGGTTATCCGTCTAGGAGCGGATATTAAAATCCGCTGCAGTAACTGTGACCATGTCGTTATGATGAGCCGGCATGATTTTGAACGAAAAATGAAACAAGTTCTGCCAAGTGAAGCCTAGTTGACAGTTTGCAACTGCTGGTTGCGAATATTTCCTAAAAAGTGCTAGTCAACTATTCCTTTCTAAGCTATAATAGACTTAGAAAAAAGAGGAGGACAAGACCATGAATCAGTTGGCACAACAAATCAAAAAGTTACGTACTGGTCAAAATTTGTCTCAAGATGACTTAGCAGAGAAACTCTATATTTCCCGTCAGGCTGTTTCCAAGTGGGAAAATGGCGAAGCCACGCCAGATATTGACAAACTGGTCCAGCTAGCAGAAATCTTTGGTGTTAGTCTGGATTATCTGGTTTTAGGAAAAGAGCCTGAGAAGGAAATTGTGGTGGAACAACTAGGAAAAATGAATGTTTGGGAGTTTCTTGCTAATTATTGGTGGGTTCTTATCCCAATCATGATAATAGCCTTTGGCTTATTTGCTGCAGCGATGAGAATTTTGCAGAAATTTTGATAAATCTTACAATCCTGTCATTTGGCAGGATTTTTCTCATCTTTTCTGCTATAATAGTCATGATTGAATTTTTAATTGGAGAGTAAAAAAACATGGCTTTAACAGCAGGAATCGTCGGTTTGCCAAACGTTGGTAAATCAACCCTATTTAATGCAATTACCAAGGCAGGAGCAGAAGCTGCAAATTACCCTTTCGCGACTATTGATCCAAACGTCGGCATGGTAGAAGTGCCTGATGAGCGTTTGCAGAAGTTGACAGAGTTGATTACACCCAAAAAGACCGTCCCAACAACCTTTGAATTTACCGATATTGCAGGTATTGTCAAGGGCGCATCAAAAGGCGAAGGACTTGGTAACAAATTCTTGGCCAATATCCGTGAGGTGGACGCCATTGTCCATGTGGTCCGGGCCTTCGACGATGAAAATGTTATGCGTGAACAAGGCCGTGAAGACGCCTTTGTGGACCCAATCGCAGATATTGATACCATTAACCTAGAATTGATTTTGGCGGACCTAGAGAGCATCAACAAGCGTTATGCTCGTGTAGAAAAAATGGCCCGTACTCAAAAAGACAAGGATTCTGTGGCAGAATTTGCAGTGCTTGAAAAAATCAAACCTGTCCTAGAAGACGGAAAATCTGCCCGTACGGTTGACTTCACAGATGAAGAACAAAAAATCGTCAAGCAACTCTTCCTCTTGACCACTAAACCAGTCCTCTATGTTGCCAATGTCGATGAAGACAAGGTATCAGATCCTGAGTCTATCAGCTATGTTCAGCAAATCCGTGACTTTGCGGCAACAGAAAATGCAGAAGTGGTGGTCATTTCAGCCCGTGCAGAAGAGGAAATTTCAGAACTCGACGATGAAGACAAGGGTGAGTTTTTGGAAGCCCTCGGTTTGACAGAATCTGGTGTGGACAAATTGACCCGTGCAGCCTACCACTTGCTTGGACTTGGAACTTACTTTACCGCAGGGGAAAAAGAAGTGCGTGCTTGGACCTTCAAGCGTGGCATGAAAGCTCCTCAGTGTGCTGGTATTATCCACTCAGACTTCGAAAAAGGCTTTATCCGTGCCGTTACCATGTCCTACGATGATTTGATGACCTACGGCTCTGAGAAGGCTGTTAAGGAAGCTGGACGCCTTCGTGAGGAAGGAAAAGAGTATGTGGTTCAAGATGGGGACATCATGGAGTTCCGCTTTAACGTCTAATAGAAAATTAGGTTGGAAAGTATTTTCCAGCCTTTTGGTATGTAAGGAGAAAAAATGACACGATTGATCATCGGTCTGGGAAATCCCGGAGACCGCTATTTTGAAACCAAACACAATGTTGGATTTATGTTGCTGGATAAGATTGCCAAACGTGAAAATGTGACTTTTAACCACGATAAGATTTTCCAAGCTGACATTGCCACAACCTTTATTGACGGCGAAAAAATCTATCTAGTAAAACCAACGACTTTCATGAATGAATCTGGTAAGGCTGTTCATGCCTTGATGGCCTATTATGGTCTAGATGAGACTGATATTTTGGTGGCTTATGATGATTTGGATATGGCTGTTGGAAAAATCCGTTTCCGTCAAAAAGGATCAGCTGGTGGCCACAATGGGATTAAATCCATTGTCAAGCATATTGGAACACAAGAATTTGACCGCATTAAAATCGGCATCGGCCGTCCCAAAGGAAAAATGAGCGTTGTAAATCATGTCTTGTCTGGCTTTGATACAGAGGATCGTATTGAGATTGATTTGGCCTTAGATAAACTTGACAAGGCTGTCAACTTTTATCTGGAAGAAGATGATTTTGATACCATTATGAGAAAGTTTAACGGATAATGAATATACTCGATTTACTTCATAAGAACAAGCAAATCAATCAATGGCAGTCAGGATTGAATAAATCAACTCGTCAGTTACTTTTAGGATTATCCGGAACTAGTAAGTCATTGGTAATGGCGACAGCCTATGATAGTATGGCTGAGAAAATAATGATTGTGACTGCTACTCAAAATGAAGCAGAGAAACTAGTTGCAGATTTAACAGCCATTATTGGAAATGAGCACGTTTACAACTTCTTTACAGATGATAGTCCAATTGCGGAATTTGTCTTTGCATCAAAAGAACGAACTCAGTCAAGGATTGACAGTTTAAACTTTTTAACAGATGCTACTAGTTCAGGTATCCTAGTTGCCAGTATAGCTGCCTGTCGGATATTGTTACCAAATCCAGAGGTTTTTAAAGCTTCTAACATCCGACTGGAAGTTGGTAAAGAAATAGAAGTTGACAATCTTGTAAAGAAGCTTGTCAATATCGGATATAAAAAGGTATCTCGTGTCTTAACTCAGGGAGAATTTAGCCAACGAGGTGATATTCTAGATATTTTTGACATGCAAGCAGAAACTCCTTACCGAATAGAATTTTTTGGAGATGAGATTGATGGCATTCGTATCTTTGATCTCGATAGTCAAAAATCCTTAGAAAATCTAAACGAAATCTCCATTTCTCCAGCTTCCGATATCATTTTGTCTTCGGAAGACTATAGCAGAGCTAGCCAATACATTCAGACAGCTATTGAACAATCTACCCTAGAGGAGCAACAGTCTTACTTACGAGAAGTCTTAGCTGATATGCAGACGGAGTACCGGCATCCAGATTTGCGTAAATTCTTGTCCTGTATCTATGAAAAATCATGGACCTTGTTGGATTATTTGCCAAAAGGTTCTCCCTTATTTTTAGATGATTTTCATAAAATTGCCGATAAGCAGGCTCAATTTGAAAAGGAAATTGCAGACTTGTTGACAGATGATTTACAGAAGGGTAAATCAGTGTCAAGTTTGAATTATTTTGCCTCAACTTACGCTGAATTGAGAAAATACAAACCAGCTACATTCTTTTCAAGTTTTCAGAAGGGATTAGGAAATGTAAAATTTGATGCTCTTTACCAATTTACCCAGCATCCTATACAGGAGTTTTTCCATCAAATTCCTCTATTGAAAGAAGAATTAGCTCGATATAAAAAATCCAAACATACAGTCATTATTCAAGCAAGTTCTGAAGCAAGTTTACAGACTTTACAGAAATCTTTACAAGAGTATGATATCCAACTCCCTACATATACTTCAGATAAATTAGTAGAAGGTCAGCAACAAGTGACCATTGGTCAGTTAGCTTCTGGCTTTTATCTGATGGATGAGAAGTTAGTTCTCATTACTGAAAAAGAGATTTTTAATAAAAAGATAAAGCGAAAGGTCCGTAGAACTAATATTTCTAACGCTGAACGTATTAAAGACTATAGTGAGCTAGCTGTTGGTGACTATGTTGTTCACCATGTTCACGGAATCGGTCAGTATTTAGGGATAGAAACCATTGAAATTTCAGGCATCCACCGTGATTATGTTACTGTTCAATATCAAAATGCCGACCGCATTTCCATTCCAGTAGAGCAAATAGATCTACTTTCTAAATATCTAGCATCCGATGGAAAAGCTCCAAAAGTCAATAAACTAAACGATGGTCGTTTCCAACGAACCAAACAAAAGGTTCAAAAGCAGGTGGAAGACATTGCGGATGATTTGATTAAGCTTTACGCTGAACGTAGTCAGTTGAGAGGCTTTGCCTTTTCACCTGATGATGAAAATCAAGTTGAATTTGACAACTACTTTACACACGTGGAAACCGATGACCAACTCCGTTCTATTGATGAAATCAAGAAGGATATGGAAAAAGATTCTCCAATGGATCGTCTTTTGGTTGGGGATGTTGGTTTTGGTAAGACAGAGGTAGCTATGCGGGCTGCCTTCAAGGCTGTCAATGATGGCAAACAAGTAGCTATCCTTGTTCCAACAACAGTTTTAGCCCAACAACACTATGCTAATTTCCAGGAACGATTTGCTGAATTTCCTGTCAATGTCGGTGTCTTGAGTCGTTTTAAAACAAAATCAGAGCAAGAAAAAACGCTTGAAAAGCTGAAAAAAGGTCAAGTTGACATCATCATTGGTACCCATAGGCTTTTATCTAAAGATGTTGTGTTTGCTGATTTAGGTTTACTGGTCATTGACGAAGAGCAACGCTTTGGTGTCAAGCACAAGGAACGCTTGAAGGAACTCAAGAAAAAAATAGATGTCCTGACCTTGACAGCAACTCCAATACCTCGAACATTGCAAATGTCCATGTTGGGAATTCGCGATTTATCAGTCATAGAAACACCGCCGACCAATCGCTATCCAGTTCAAACCTATGTCATGGAAACAAATCCTTCCGTTATTCGAGATGCTATTCTCCGTGAAATAGATCGAGGTGGACAGGTTTACTATCTTTACAACAAGGTTGACACCATTGAGCAGAAAGTTTCAGAATTGAAAGAATTGGTCCCAGAAGCAAGCATCGGTTATGTTCATGGACAAATGTCGGAAATTCAACTTGAAAACACTCTGTATGCTTTTGTTGAAGGGGAATACGATATCTTAGTGACCACAACAATCATTGAAACAGGTGTTGATATTCCGAATGCTAATACACTGTTTATTGAAAATGCAGATCATATGGGACTGTCAACGCTTTATCAACTTAGAGGACGTGTTGGCCGTTCTAGTCGAATCGCCTATGCCTATCTCATGTACCGTCCAGACAAGTCCTTGACAGAAGTAGCTGAAAAACGCTTGGAAGCCATTAAGGGCTTTACAGAACTAGGATCAGGTTTCAAGATTGCCATGCAAGATTTGTCGATTCGGGGTGCTGGAAATATTTTAGGTGCTGCTCAGTCAGGATTTATCGATTCAGTTGGTTATGAACTCTACTCTCAACTCTTAGAACAAGCAATTTTGGAAAAACAAGGTAAGGCAGCTCAACGTCAGAAAAGTAATTCCGAGGTTAATTTACAGATTGATGCCTACCTGCCAAGTGATTATATTGCAGACCAACGAGAAAAAATTGAAATTTACAAGCGTATCAAGAATATTGACAGTCGTGTAAATTATCAAGATTTACAAGAAGAATTGATTGATCGCTTTGGAGAATACCCAGACGTAGTTGCTTACTTGCTGGAAATTGGTCTGCTAAAGTCCTATCTTGACCAAGTTTTCTGTCACTCAGTTATGAAACGACAACACCAAGTAACTGTTACATTTGAACCAATGGCAGGTCAACTATTTTTAACGCAAGATTACTTTGAAGCCTTATCTGCTACTAAATTAAAGGCTCAAATAACGGAAAATAAAGGCAAATTGGCAGTTATTTTTAATGTTCAGCAGAAAAAAGACTATGAGATTTTAGAAGAATTGCTTGCTTTTGCTGAAAAACTGCAAGAAATCAAGACTAGAAAAACATTATAAATTTTTCAATTAAATGAAAAAATGGTAAAATATGTAGTTGAGGTAAAGGTATGAGATTAGATAAATATTTAAAAGTATCTCGCATTATCAAGCGCAGAACGGTTGCAAAAGAAGTTGCAGACAAGGGACGGATTAAAGTCAATGGTATTCTGGCCAAGTCATCAACAGATTTAAAAGTTGATGATCAGGTTGAAATCCAATTCGGCAATAAGTTGCTAACTGTGAAGGTCCTTGAAATGAAAGATTCTACAAAAAAAGAAGATGCACTGAAGATGTATGAAATCATTAGTGAAAAAAGGATAGACGCGGATGAGAAAATCTAAAATCCTGCAATTGAATAATGCTTTTATTCAATCAGAACGCACAAAATCTCAACATAAACTGGCAGAGCGACAAGAGAAAAATCGTTTTATGGCTGCTATTTTGATTCTGGTTATTTTTCTATTTATGTTGCCAGCCTATAATCTTGTGGTGACCTATACAGATATTCAGAAGCAGGAAAAAAAGCTTGCTGAATTGGAAAAAAACTATGCTGAGTTGACAAAAGAGCAAAAACAAGTAGCTGAAATGGTCACCAAATTAAAGAATGAGGACTACGCTGCCAAGTATGTTCGTGCTAAGTATCAATACTCTAAAGAAGGGGAATTTGTCTATAATATTCCGGGGCTACCAAAATGACAGATTCTATTTTTAAAGTCGTGGAACAATTTTTACAACATTCTGAAGAGAAGTTGGAAGAGTTATCCCAAAAAAATCAGGAATTAAAATTAGATGAAAAGGATTTATAGAAAGGAGGGAGTATGCAAAAGAAACTGCTCGTATGGTTATTGCCAGTTTTATTTGGATGGCAGGTGGTTGATAGTACAGAAATACCGTTTAAACTCACAGCGCAAGAAGAATATGAATTGACACAGACTGTATATGATCAGTATTTTCAGGCTATCCCTCAAAATCCAAATGTATTTCAAACAGAAACTCTTTATTCTGATTTAGAACTAACAGATGTAGCTGGTCAATTACAACCCAATCAAGCTTTTTCCATCACAGATGTGGCTGTGAATTCAAAAAAAGAGTTGGTTTTTCAGGTTGATAATACCTCCTATATTCTGGCAGATACCGGCAAACTATTTGCTGATGTCGTTTTAGCAGAAAACCTTGTTGAACAGACCTATTGGACCAATAAAAATGTTGTAGTCCTATCTTCTCCGATAGCAAATCAAGCTAAGGAAGTAAAAACAGATTTGAAGTCCTATCAAGCTGTTAATGTTACTAAAATTGCTACAACTCCTATGGGTGATTTTGCTTATATCGCAGACAAGGGATGGATAGCTTTAGACGATTTAGCTACAGTTGACAATAGGATGGAAGCAGTTCAAGACTTGCTCACACAGAAATATTCCAAAGATAATATCGGTTTATATGTTAAGCAACTTTCAACTGGTCAGTCAGCAGGTCTTAATCAAGATAAGGTATTTTATTCTGCTAGTATTGCCAAACTACCTATTCTTTACTATGTTCAGGAGCAAATCAATGCAGGACAGGTTGATTTGACGACTAAAGTGAAGTACACGTCAGATTCTATGTCCTTTCCAGGTGCCTATGTTGTTGGCGGTAGTGGGTCTTTATCTAAAACACCAGACAATAAAGAATACTCGGTAGAAGAATTGATTAACAAGACTGCTAAAGAGTCGGATAATGTAGCCAGCAATTTACTTTCTTACTATGTGACACATCAGTTTAATGACGACTTCTACCAGGATATTACTGCAGTTACAGGTATTAAGTGGGATATGGTTACACGTGAAACCACAGCGGAAGTTGCAGGTAAAATGATGGAAGCCTTGTATGAACAAGAAGGCTATGTTTTAGAAAGTCTTATATCAACGCAGTTTGATAACCAACGTATTTCAAAAGATATTGCTGTTCCAGTTGCCCACAAAATTGGCGATGCGGATGATGTCAAGCACGATGTAGCTATTGTTTATGCAGAATCTCCTTTTGTCCTATCTATTTTTACGGATAAATCAAGCTATGATGAGATTACACAAATTGCAAATGATGTTTACGGGATTTTAAAGTAAATGAAAAATAAATTTTTAAAAGTGACACTGGATGGTCACTTTTTTGATAAACATGAGAAAGTACTAGTAGCAGTGTCAGGTGGATTGGATTCAATGAATTTATTTCACCTCTTATACGAATTCCGGAAAGAACTAGGGATTGAACTTGGTATAGCTCATATAAATCATGGGCAACGGGAGGAAGCCGTTCTTGAGGAGAATTATCTCAACCAATTGGCAGAGGAATGCAAAGTTACATTCTACCTATCGCATTTTGAAGGAAGATTTTCAGAAGAAGCTGCTAGGAAATGGCGTTATGCATTTTTTGCGGACATCATGGAGCAAGAAGGATATACCGCCCTCGTCACAGCCCACCATGCTGATGATCAAGCAGAAACTATTTTAATGCGTTTGATTAGGGGAAGTCGCTTGCGGCACTTGTCGGCTATTCAGTCTATCCAGCCTTTTACAAATGGAGAACTCATTCGACCTCTCCTGTCTTTTAAAAAGTCTGATTTTGACAATATATTTCATTTTGAAGATGCTAGCAATCAAAGTTTAAACTATTTTAGAAATAGGGTAAGAAATACCTATTTACCACAATTAAAACAGGAAAATCCTAAAATTGAGCTTGCTCTCAATAACCTTGCAGATGATACTAGAAATCTATTACAGGCTTTACGAGATTTGACGAAAGATGTGTCTGTTACAGATTTGATAAGTTTTCGGCAACAGACACAGGCAGTCCAGAGGTATTTACTAGAGGAATATTTAGAAGGCTTTCCTGATTTACAATTATCCCGTTCCCAGTTTGACGAGGTTCTTCATATTTTGCAATCAAAAGCGAATTATAAACATCTACTAAAAAATAATTATGTTTTAGAAAAAGATTATCATAGTTTTACAATTGATAAAATAGGACCTCAGACGGATGAGCAAATAGAGCCAATCATGATAGAATCAGAAGGTATTTTTTCTTATGGTTCGTATATTTTTTCACTCAATCACCCAATGGAAGACGCAGAGCAGGTTTTACATTTTCCCAGTCATTTACCCATTCTAGTACGAGGAAGACAGGCGGGAGATACTATCCGAATAAACGGCGTCACTAAAAAACTCCGTCGCTGGTTTATTGATAATAAAATACCTCAGAAAGTTCGACAAGAGGCTATTATTATTGAACAAGCAGGAGAAATTTATGGAATTGTCAATCTTGCTAGCAGTGATTTGAGTAAATCAATAAAAAATGATATAATCAAAGCTACCTTATATATTAAAATGAAAGAGTAGAACAACTATGTTGGACAAAGATATTAAGAAAATTCTTGTTTCAGAAGAAGAAATTATTGCAAAGTGCAAAGAACTTGGTCAAATTCTAGCAAAAGACTACGCGGACAAGAACCCTATTCTTATTGGAATTTTGAAAGGTTCTATTCCATTCATGGCAGAATTGATGAAGCATATTGATACGCATATCGAAACGGACTATATGGTTGTTTCAAGTTATCATGGTGGTACAGAAAGCAGCGGAACAGTTAAAATTATCAAGGATTTAGATAAGAGTGTTGCTGGTCGCCACATTATCTTTGTTGAAGATATTATTGATACTGGTCGTACATTAAAAGAATTAAAAGAGCTGTTTGTTCTCCGTCAAGCTGAATCTATCAAAATTGCTACCCTCCTTGATAAACCAGAAGGTCGAGTGGTTGAGATTGAGCCAGACTATACTTGCTTTACCATTCCAAATGAATTTGTAGTTGGATTTGGACTTGATTACGATGAAAACTACCGTAACCTTCCTTATGTTGGTGTACTAAAAGAGGAAGTTTATACAAAATAGAAAAAGGTTTCCTACTATATTATGAACAATCAACCAAATAAAGGATTTATTAAAAATCCTTTTCTCATTATTCTAGTTATTGCAACTATCCTAACAGCATTCCAGTTCTTTAATGCCGGTCAGCAGGTTGCTACTCAAGAAATTAGCTATTCACAAGTTATTACTGAACTAAAAAATAATAATGTTTCAGAATTGACCTATCAACCAGATTCAAGCGTTATTGAAATTACTGGTAAATACAAGACAGAACAAACTGCTAAGGATGAGCTTGCCTCTTCTATTAAGTTATTCCAAGTTTCCAATTCTGTCACCTATAAAAACTTCAAATCGCTTATTCTACCGTCTGAAACAAATTTATCAGAATTACAAACTCTAGCAAATGAAAATGGTGTTAAGGTAACCATTAAACCAGAAAGTTCTAATGGACTATGGTTAAATATTATCTTTAACTTGTTGCCACTTGTTATCGTTGGTGTATTCTTCATGATGATGATGAACCAAGGCGGTGGTGGAGCTCGAGGAGCAATGAACTTTGGACGAAACAAGGCAAAAGCTCTGGAGCAAAGCAATATCAAAGTTCGTTTTTCAGATGTCGCAGGTGCAGAAGAAGAAAAACAAGAATTGGTAGAAGTGGTAGAATTTTTGAAAGATCCTAAACGCTTTACCAAACTTGGTGCCCGTATTCCAGCAGGTGTCTTATTAGAGGGACCTCCAGGAACAGGTAAAACCTTGCTTGCCAAGGCTGTAGCAGGCGAAGCTGGAGTGCCATTTTTCTCTATTTCTGGTTCAGATTTCGTAGAAATGTTCGTCGGTGTAGGTGCCAGCCGTGTTCGTTCACTCTTTGAAGATGCAAAAAAAGAAGCGCCTGCAATCATTTTCATTGATGAAATTGATGCTGTCGGTCGCCAACGTGGTGTCGGAATGGGTGGCGGTAACGATGAACGCGAACAAACCCTTAACCAACTCTTGATTGAAATGGATGGTTTTGAAGGCAATGAAGGTATTATCGTCATTGCTGCAACCAACCGTAGTGATGTTCTCGATCCAGCTCTTCTTCGACCAGGACGTTTTGACCGTAAAGTATTAGTTGGTCGTCCAGATGTCAAGGGTCGTGAAGCAATCCTTAAAGTTCATGCTAAAAACAAACCTCTGGCTCCGGATGTTGATTTGAAATTAGTGGCTCAACAAACACCAGGATTTGTTGGTGCTGATTTAGAAAATGTTCTTAACGAAGCAGCCCTTGTAGCCGCACGTCGAAACAAAACTGTGATTGATGCTTCAGATATCGACGAAGCGGAAGATCGTGTTATTGCAGGTCCGTCCAAGAAAGACCGTCAAGTTTCAGCTAAGGAGCGTGAAATTGTTGCCTATCACGAAGCTGGTCATACGATTGTTGGACTTGTTTTGTCAAATGCTCGCGAAGTTCATAAAGTTACTATTGTACCTCGCGGTCGTGCAGGTGGCTACATGATTGCTCTTCCTAAAGAAGATCAAATGCTTCTCTCTAAAGAAGATATGAAGGAGCAATTGGCTGGGCTTATGGGTGGTCGTGTAGCAGAAGAAATTATCTTTAATACTCAAACCACAGGTGCCTCAAATGACTTTGAGCAAGCAACACAGATGGCGCGTGCTATGGTTGCTGAATATGGTATGAGTGAAAAAATGGGACCAATGCAGTATGAAGGTAGTCATGCTATGTTTGGTGGTCAGACAACTCATAAACACATCTCAGAACAAACTGCTTATGAATTAGATAATGAAGTCCGTGATTTATTAAATGAAGCACGCAATAAAGCGGCAGATATTATTCAATCAAACCGTGAAACCCACAAACTAATTGCAGAAGCATTGCTCAAATACGAAACTCTCGACAGTGTTCAGATCAAATCTCTCTATGAAACAGGCAAAATGCCAGAGAATATTGAACATGAAGACGAAGATATTCATCCTCTTTCTTATGAAGAAGTAAAAGAGAAGATAGATACAAAATAATAAATCTACAGCTGATAATCATTTTAGGTTATCAGCTATTTTTATTTCATCCCCGTGTTGTAAAATGAAGTGCAACAAAAAAGACATGTTCGTCTGATATACTAGAATTCCCCAACTCAGTATAGAAAGCAGATGAACATGT
>NZ_JAVIHI010000032.1:0-24475 GCF_036680365.1 Streptococcus sp. SS-4456
AGTCCAAAAGAAAACAATTTCCTTATTTTGACTATTGAACTCAACATATTTTTCATCAAATACCTTGATAGACTTGACAAATGGTAGAAAATATTATCCACATAGAAGGTATGCTCTGGCAGAACCAGACCAACCTCCCGTAGCAAATCTGTCCTATAAATCAAGGAATGCATCATCATGTATTGACCCTTAGAAAAGGCACCTACATCCTCCCAGCCAAAAATCCGATTTTCTGGTAAAACATCCTGATAAGACATGGATTTTTTGCGAGTTTGTCCCTCTTTTTCGTAAACAAAGTTGGAAATAAAAGCATCAACAGGTGTACTTGCTTCTTCTAAGGCCTGTAGACTTTCCAAAATCTTCACATAGGCCCTGGTATCCACCCAGTCATCTGAATCAACTACCTTAAAATACTTACCCTTAGCCTCACGAATCCCTGTATTGACAGCTCCGCCATGGCCCTTATTGTCCTGAAAGATGGCATGTACGTTTGAAAATTGATTGGCAAGCTCCTCTGCGATTTCCTGAGTTCGGTCTGACGAACCATCGTTAATAATCAGAATTTCAACCTTATCACCACCCATCACAAGGGAATGAACACAGTAATGAAGGTAGGCCTCCGAATTATAACTCGGTATGGCAATACTTAGTAAGGTCATCTTTCTCTCCATTTGACACAATTTGTTACTATTTTATCATATTTTTAGGAAAGGTGCAGAGGATAATTATTTTTCAAGGCAAACTTATTCACAACCTGTGGATAAGTTGATTTCTAGAATGTTCTGTGGGTAACTTTTGTAACCTCCTAGCATCATATCTTCTTCAACAAAAATCCTTTAAATGTTCTTGCAAATCCCGAAGCATATTCTTACGACCATTAAAACTCTGACCACTAATGAGTTTTTCATAATTTTCCAATTGGTTCATAGACAAATTTTTCCGATAATCTCTCAAGGCACCTCTCAACATCACTAGCTCGTCATTAACCAAACCAGGTGATTGGATGAGATGTGATAGGTCGTGAATGTCTTCATGGGGCAAACGGTCAAACTTGCGCTTCTGACTTTCCTGTCTGCGAACTCGGTCCTTAACCCGGTTTCGGAATTTAACCTTGAAATAACAATACAGTTGAGCTCTTTCCTCAATCAACCAAGGTTGTTCCTCCAATAGTTCGAACAAAGTCATCATACCTTCCTGTTCCCAATCATCTCTGTCCCATAACTTGATGTAAAACTCTTTTCGAGCCTTGTTGACAATACCTTTTACGCTATCATACACCTTTTCAAATTCCATCATCCTATCTCCTTTGTTTGATGGTTTCAGTTTATCGAAAAGGGAGTTCTTTATACAGGACATTTTTGTCCAACTGACATTACTTAGATTATTCCATTATCTCCTTAGAAGCAACAAAAAGAGGAGCAAAGCCAGAAAGCAACATTTTAAGACAAAGCAAAAAGCCCACTCTTGTAGGCTTCTTACTATATAAAGTCTTATCTTAGAGCATTTTGTTATCTGACAATGTTTCAGCACCTACAAATAGGGGTAATTTTGACTGGAATTTATCTCTATTCTATCAAAAAATCAAACGCTTGGACAAGTACAGGAAACATAAAGGGTAACTAAAAAGGGAATTAAAAAAGATGAGTTCAGTAAGCAAGAATCAGCGTATCAATTCGATACGCTTTTTTTGATTGCTGATAAGTGTATTATACCATGTTTTTACTGTATCCTACTGTGTTTTACTGTATCTTGAGCTAACTTGAGATTATCTTGAGGTTATCTCGAGCAAACAAAAAAGGTAAAATTGGAGAATAGCCTATTTCCCGCGAAAAAATTTGTACAGTGACGGCGTGAAGGGCGGTAAGTAGGGTAGGTAGGGTTATCCGCCCCGTTCAAAAAAGTTGGGGCATTCCCGAATTTTAGCCCTGACCGTCTTTATACTGCAACAATTCCCCATTCTTGAATATACAAGCAAAGTCTAACAGTGCTGTTTGCAATGTTTCATAAAATGCTGACTTTCCCATGTAAAAACTTTCATAGAGTGCCAAACCTGTTTTCTGACGCTTGATATACTTTTCTGTCAGTATGTCACTGTATAACTTATCCAAGTTTGAAATATGGCGATACCAGCACCTAATACTTTTCTGCTCCAGTTTTAAGAGTTTCCGCTCTCCGTCTGAACACATATCACTATTTTTGTGATATAATTAAATAAATACTTAACTAAATCTCATACTTGCTTTTTGTGGTTTTAGTTGTTTGAGTGAAAAGCCTTGCTGATTTGGTCGTCCGCTATGGCTTTTTTGTTATCGTTTTTAATCTTCCATCAGTTCAGCGATCCTGTAAGTTTTGGCTAGTCCTACTTTAATATCTGCCATGGTGGTCATGCTTTGCAACTCAGCAAGTCGGTTCTTGATGTATACCATGTCAGAATTTAACTCAATAGCTGACTGGGTTGGTTGGTCTGATAAGTCTAGTAAAATCTGTGTAGCTTCTTGCAACTGTTCGCCCTGCTCCCAAAAATATAAGACTTTTATGTTCTTTCCCTGTCCATTCTGCAACTGTTCGGCTGTCAATTCCCACAATGTCCGTTTTGGTTTCCTGTGATGTGATTGGTGTCATTGGTTTGTTCTCCTTTTTGTAATTTAAGATAAAGCGGTTCAGTTTGTCCTTAGTAGCCTGTTGGGGCTTTCGCTCTCCTCGCCTGATAGCTTGAATAGTTTCCTCAGCCAATCCAACCATACGGGCAACCTGCGCCCCGCTCAGTCTGTAAGTGGTACAAAAATTATCTAAGTAACTGCTGTAGTTCCTTCTCATTACTTACCTGCTCCTTTCTTATTCCTCTGGCATTAGTAGTTCATCAATCGTCACGCCTAAATAGTTTGCGACTTTTTGAAGCGTTTCAATATCTGGTTTCTTGGTACGTTCGTAGTACAAAGCTGTTAAAGTGCTTTTTGAAATGCCTGTAGCTGCTGCAACGTGTGAAACTTTCTCACGGCGTTTGGCTAACAATACCCGCATATTGTTCTTCATGATCTTTTCTCCTTTCTGTTTTTGATAACCAACCTGAATAGATTGAAAGGTGTTGCGGTTGGTTTGCACCGTTATTCGGTGCTATGTTTGTATAATAGCACTTTATTTTTTCGCAGTCAACACTTTTTTTAAAAAATATTGTACATTTTTTCGGTGTCATGTTATAATTTGCGTGAAAGGTGTTGAAATTATGAATAGGTTGAAAATTTTACGAAAAGAAAAAGGCTTGTCCCAACAAGCTCTAGCGAAAGAAATTGGTGTTTCATACAGAACACTCCAAAATTGGGAAAATGGCGTCAATACTATCAAACCAGACAAAGCCCAGGCGCTCGCTGACCATTTTGGGGTGAGTGTAGGGTATCTGTTGGGGTATGAAGATAAAGAATACAGAAACGCCTTGGCTCATGGAACAGTCGAACCTGATAAAAAATACCAAACCATGACAACTAAAGATGAAGCTAACCTCATTGCAAATTACAGGCTTCTCAGTTTGGAGAACCAAAAACGGTTGCAAGATATGGCTGGCAATTTTGTAGAAAACCAAGTGTATAACAATCCAGTTGAAATGCTTGCTATTCTCGAAAGATATAAAATAACTTATGGAACAAATGAAGGCATTGATGCCTTGTACCAAAGCGTTCAACTGTTAATCGCTATCACAAACTCAAACAAAGGTGGTTAGGCTTCATTTTCGGCTTCCTAGTGGACTGTGTGGAGCTACATTCTTATGACTCAAAAACACCTACCCCAACGGGTCAGCGTGTGAAAACATACAAATTGATTGACATATAACCTATCATGGGGGTATAATCATAGTGTAAAGAATTGTTGTGAGGACAATTCTAGCACTAAATCAAAAAAGCCCCCAACGTTGCAGCGTTGAGGGTTTTTGTTTGCCCCTGTTTGGGGTTAGTCGTCGTTATCGTCTAATCAGAATACCGCTCACGTTGTCAAACGCTCCAAAATCGCCTGTATTCGCATTTTACTCTTGACTGGTACATTTACCCTACCAACTCAAAATAAACGAAAATAGGGCTATTCTCGTAAGCCTACGCACGATAAACACTAATATTCATAAATACTTAACTAAATCCCATACTTGCTTACTGATGTTAGAAAGGTATGATCATGAATATTACAGAATACAAAAAGAAAAACGGTACTATCGTGTACCGCTCAAACGTTTATCTTGGGGTAGACAAGTTGACCGGCAAGAAAGCACGGACAACCGTTACAGCTAGCACTAAAAAGGGGGTAAAAATCAAAGCTAGACAAGCTCAGTTAGAATTTGAGAAAAACGGTCATTGTGTCAAAGAGAAACCAACCATCACTACTTATAGGGAGCTTGTCGCTCTGTGGTGGGAAAGTTACAAGAATACCATCAAGCCAAACTCCCAGCAATCCATGGAAGGTATTGTTAGACTTCATATTTTGCCCGTATTTGGCGATTACAAGCTAGATAGGCTTTCTACTCCTATCATCCAGCAACAAGTCAATAAATGGGCTGACAACGCTAATAGAGGCGTCCAGGGTGCTTATGCCAATTACAGTTTTCTAAACAATATCAATCGCCGCATTCTTCAATATGGTGTGACGATGCAACTGCTGCAACATAACCCCGCCCGCGATGTTATTGTGCCACGGAAGCAGCAGAATAAAGAGCAAAAAGTCAAGTTCTTCAGCAATCAGGAATTGAAACAGTTTCTTGAGTACCTGGATAGCTTGGATCAGTCAAATTATGGCGATTTCTTTGACTACGTTCTTTACAAGACTTTACTGGCCACTGGTTGCCGTATCGGTGAGGCTCTGGCGTTAGAATGGTCTGATATTGACTTAGATAGCGGTACAATTAGCGTAACAAAAACGCTCAATCGATACCAAGAAACGAATACCCCAAAATCTAAATCAGGGCTGCGGGATATTGAAATAGACAAGGCCACTGTGTTATTGCTCAAACAATATAAAAAGCGTCAGCAGGCTCATGCTTGGACTCTGGGGCGGTCTGTGGATATTGTATTCACTCCATTCACTACCAAATACGCTTACGCTTGCCTACTCAGGAAAAGACTACAAAAGCATTTTAAGGCTGCTGGCGTGCCTGATATTAGTTTTCATGGATTCCGCCATACTCACGCCACTATTATGCTCTATGCTGGAATAGAGGCCAAAGACTTACAATATAGGCTTGGTCATTCAAACATTGCCATGACCTTAAATACTTACGTTCACGCCACTAGGGAAGGCGCAAAAAAAGCCGTCTCAATCTTTGAGGCAGCTATCAGCAATTTATAAAAAATAAGGGTGTCGCGTTTTGCGACTACCCTCTTACTATACAAAAAATATGATAGGGTAGTAAAAAGGGTAGTAAAATCAAAAAAGCACTCTAGGAAAGAGGCCTAAAGTGCTTAATTTCAAGGCTTTACAGCCTATCATATTCATTAAAATATTACAACATTTTGTTGTAGAATTCTACGACAAGAGCTTCGTTGATTTCTGGGTTGATTTCGTCGCGTTCTGGCAAGCGAGTCAATGAACCTTCAAGCTTTTCAGCATCGAATGATACGAAAGCTGGACGTCCAAGAGTTGCTTCAACAGCTTCAAGGATAGCTGGAACTTTGATTGACTTCTCACGAACTGAGATCACTTGACCAACTTCAACGCGGTATGAAGGGATATCAACGCGTTTGCCGTCAACAAGGATGTGACCGTGGTTTACGAATTGACGTGCTTGACGACGAGTAGTTGCCAAACCAAGACGGTAAACAACGTTGTCCAAACGACGCTCCAAAAGAAGCATGAAGTTGAAACCAAGAGTACCTTGTTTGATTTTAGTAGCTTGTACGAACAAGTTACGGAATTGTTTTTCACCCAAACCGTAAGAGAAACGCAATTTTTGTTTCTCAGCCAATTGCAAACCGTATTCTGACAATTTAGAACGGTTGTTTGGTCCGTGTTGACCTGGTACGTAGTTACGACGTGCCAATTCTTTACCTGTACCTGTCAATGACAAGCCAAGACGACGAGCTTGTTTCCAAGATGGTCCTGTATAACGTGACATGTGTTATGTCCTCCTAAAATAAAAATTTCCGTCATTTCGTTTCTCTTTTATTACGTCGTTAAGTCGGTTTGCCATACCTCAGTATAGCCTGCACCTCCTTGCCTAGTACTAAAAGGAAACAAAAAGACTTATTTGTAGGAAATAACGTTTTAAGCAAACCTGATTCGTGCAGGAGGCCTTCATCGAAACAGCAACGATTACTCTTCTTGCTGACCTTCTGTTGACGAGCTTCATTTTGCCCTGCTGTTATTTCACACAAAGCATAGTATAGCACAAAAAAAAGGCTCTGTAAAGCCTTTTTCATCGTTCTTATTGCATTTCTTCCAATAATTCGACCAATTTAGCCTTTTGAACCTGTCCTGCAAAAGAAACCTTGAGGGTTCCATCACTATTGATAAGGATATGTGTCGGAAAAGCAGCAATACCAAAATGTGTCATAGCCTGATCTTTGGTATCAAATAAGACTGGATAGGTCGCTCCTAACTCACTAGCCTTCTCCAAAATCTCATCCTTGCTCACATCCGAAGGATTGGTATTTCCAAACTCAGCATCCTCAGGTGATGTAATCGACAAAAAGACAAAATCTTCCTTATCCTTATACTCTTGATAGACCTCCTCCAATTCTGGGATTTCTCTCTGACAAGGACCACACCAGGTCGCCCAAACATTGATATAAATCTTTTTCCCCTTGTAATCCGCCAGATTGACATCATTTCCATCCTTATCCTTTAGGGAAAAATCTAGCGTGACAGGTTGATTTGCCTGTAAAGTCGACTCAGTAGAAGATGGACTGACCAATGGTAAAAGGGAACAGGCAGTCAAAACAAAGCAAGAAACAAGTAAGCAAACGACAATCGATACCAACTTTTTCATAAATAAATCCTTTCTATCCTACTGGAAAAAACGCACAAGATGCTGGAAGAAACCTGTTAAAATACTCAAGCCTATCAAGAGCAATAAATAGCCTGAAATACGCTTGGTCCAAGCCAAATAGTGCCGATTGTTCTTGAAGAAAGCCAACATTTTCTGAGAAAAGAAGGCAACCAAAATAAAGGGAAGAATAAAGCCAAGACAATAGACCAACAGCAAGATACTGCTCAACCAACCCTGCTGACTGCTAGCATAAATAAAAACAGATGCTAGAATAGGTCCAATACATGGAGTCCAAGAAAAACTAAAGGTAAAACCCATCAGGAAAGCTAGATATGGAGTGACCTGTTCCCCTGCTTGATACACCTTATTTTTAGCAGAAAATTCACGCTCTAACATAGGAATATTGAACCAACCCAACTGCAAAATTCCCATCAGAACAATCAATAAACCACTGATAATCTGCAAGACTTGAGCATTTGCTTGTAAGACCCTACTCAGCAAACTAGAGGCAAATCCCAATAAGAAGAAGGTCAGAGCAATCCCAACTACAAAACTTAGCGTATTGATGAGAACCTTCTTCTCTCCCTCTTTCCCTTCAGCTCCACCTGCCAACAAACCAATGTAGATAGGGAGAATGGGCAGAACACAAGGAGAAAGAAAGGACAAAAGCCCCTCCACAAACAGAGCCAGAACTGTAAACCATTGAAATTCCATATAAACTCCTTTCTATCTAGCTCAAAAGACAATATTGAAAACGTTTTATGTACTAATATTATAACACACCACTTTACCTTGGTCAATATATCGTTTGGTTAAACCATACAAAAAAGCCTGCAAATACAGGCTTCCATTCCTAGTCCAAGTAATGAATCAAAATCTTTTCTGTCAAAATATCTGAGTAAGTATAGGATTCTACAAAAGTATTGTTTGGATCTTCAAACTCTACGATAAAGAGGGACTGATAGACCTCAATAATTCTCCCTTGTTTATTCTTCTCACGTTTACGACCATTTTCAAGGGTCAATTCCACAATCTGACCCTCATGGTCTTTAATATCCTGCTTGATCTGCTTCATTTTAGCAACATCTGTAAATGCATCACTCATTCTCTATCCATCCTCTCTCTTGGAAATACTTGCAAATTTATTATATTCTTTTTGGAACATAAGCTCCACGGTACCACGCGCACCGGAACGGTTTTTCTCGATAATCACTTCAACCGTGTTATTTGGAATAGCTCCTTCTTCCTGCTCGCCACGTTCATAATAATCATCACGATACAAGAAGGCAACGATATCCGCATCCTGCTCGATAGATCCAGATTCACGAATATCGGACAAGACAGGACGCTTGTCCTGTCGCTGTTCAACTCCACGGGACAGCTGACTGAGGGCAATAACAGGAACTTTTAATTCCTTGGCCAAAATCTTCAACTGACGGGAAATTTCCGAAACCTCTTGTTGCCGGTTTTCCCGACCTGTTCCAGTAATCAACTGAAGATAGTCAATCAAAATCAAACCAAGGTTCCCAGTTTCCTGAGCCAACTTCCGTGACCGCGAACGGATTTCCGTAATCTTGATACCTGGTGTATCATCAATGTAAATGCTAGCCCGTGCCAAATTAGCCTGAGCCACCATATACTTATTCCACTCTTCCTGCGTCAAATGACCCGTACGAATGGAACGCGAATTGATAACTCCCTCAGAAGCCAACATACGGTCCACCAAGCTCTCCGCACCCATCTCCAAAGAAAAGATGGCGACGGTCAAACCTAATTTTGTACCAATATTCTGAGCAATATTGAGAGCAAAGGCCGTCTTACCAACCGCAGGACGAGCCGCAAGAATAATCAACTCCTCCTCATGCAGACCCGTTGTCATGGCATCAAGGGCAGGATAGCCAGTCGCAATCCCTGTAATATCCGACGTCTGCTTAGCACGGGTTTCAAGGTTATCAAAGTTGATATTTAAGACATCATCAATCCGCTTGAAACCACTTCGACTGGCACCTTCACTGACATCAATTAGGGCTTTTTCAGCATTGGCGATAATATCATCTGAACCATCCGCACCCTCATAAGCCTGATTAACTGCATCCGTCAAACGAGCAATCAGCTTACGAAGGTTGGATTTTTCCGCGACAATCTTGGCATAGAATTCCGCATTGGCCGCCGTCGGTACGGAACTAATGATTTCAGCCAAGTAAGCCAGACCACCGATATTCTCCAAATCACCATGATTGACCAGGTAGTTGCGCATGGTGGTCGCATCAATAGCCTCATTCTTATCAGAAAGGGCAATCATGGCCTTGAAAATCAGCTTATGGGCATGCTTGAAAAAATCCTCTGCCTCGATATATTCACGAACAAAGACCAACTTGCCTTCATCAAGGAAAATAGCTCCCAAGACCGACTGTTCAGCCAGAATATCCTGCGGTTGCACCCGCAATTCATCTAAGTCTGCCAAGATTTCACCTCCTTACTGATAATAATAACTCTTCTAAGCTTCTTTAATACTCAAATTGATAACACCTGTCACATCTTGATAGATTTTGACAGGAACATCAATCAAACCAAGGGCACGAATTGGGTGGTCCAATTGGATATGACGTTTGTCAATTTTAATACCAAATTGTTTTTCCAATTCTTCAGCAATTTTCTTGCTGGTAATGGATCCAAATGTACGACCATCTGGACCAACTTTTTCAACAAATTTCACCAAAGTAGCCTCTTCTGCCAACTTTGCCTTGATAGCCTCTGCTTCAGCAACCATTTCCGCATGAGCCTTAGCTTTAGACTTTTCTTGACCACGAAGAGCGCTGATTGCTTGTGTTGTAGCTTCCTTAGCCAAATTTTTCTTAATCAAGAAGTTTTGGGCATAACCTGTTGGAACTTCCTTGATTTCACCTTTTTTTCCCTGACCTTTTACATCTGCCAAAAAGATAACTTTCATTTGCTTCACCTAACTTTCTTTTATTTCCTCATAAATTTTAATGATGAGGTTTTCCTTAACTTGTTCAAGGGTTTGGTCATAGACCTGGGCTGCAGCCAGATTAAAGTGACCTCCGCCCCCCATTTCTTCCATAATTCGTTGGACATTGACCTTGCTGTGACTTCTAGCGGAAATGGCTATGTAACCTTTGGTATTTTTGGTAACTACAAAGACTGCCTCAATGCCAGCCATATCCAATATGGTATTGGCTGCCTTACTTGGAATGATTGTGTCATACTCTAACTCCTCATCACCGCAGGCAATCACGATATGCGGCTCCAGCTTCTCACCACGCAAAATCAACTCATTGATTTGACGATAGGCATCGAAGTCTGTCGCTGAAATCTGCTGAATTTCAAGACTATCACTACCCCGTGTACGCAAATAGCTAGCCACATCGAAAGTCCGACTGGTTACCCGAGAAGTGAAATTCTTAGTATCCAGCATAATCCCAGCCATCAACAAACTGGATTGCAAACGATTGAGCTTATGGCGTTTATCGTTTTGGAATTGTACCAACTCCGTCACCAATTCGCTGGCTGAGCTAGCTCCACTTTCGATATATGTCAATACAGCATTGCTTGGAAAATCTGTATCCCTACGATGATGATCCACAATCACAACCTGACTGAATTGTTCATAGAGATCCTTGTCCAAGGTCAAACCAATCTTCGAATGGTCAACCATGATGAGCAAGGACTGAAAAGTGACCAATTTCTTAGCTTCTTCAATGGTAATCAGATTAGAACAGTTTTCATCACGCAACTTTTGAATAGCCCGAACAATATCTGGCGCCATCTCATCAGGATTATAAACCGTATAAGCATTGTTCATGATATTCTGGGCAAAGTATTGCATCCCAACTGCCGAACCCAAAGCATCCATATCCAAATTCCGATGTCCGACAACAAACACAGCATCCACCGATTTGAGCTTATCAGAAACGGCTGTCATCATAGCACGCGTTCGAGTACGAGTACGCTTGACTGACGAAGCTGATCTACCTCCAAAGAAAAGGGGCTGCTTGCTCTCGTCATTTTCCTTGACAACGACCTGATCGCCTCCACGAACCTCGGCCATGTTGAGATTTTGAAGAGCTACTTGTCCAATCTGGTAATGATTACCATCACCAAAGGCAAGACCCATACTTAGCGTTAAGCCCAACTCCAATTTTTTGGCTTCTTCACGGAATTTATCAATAACGGAAAACTTATTCTCAATCAACATCTCCAAGACAGCATAGTCTGTGAAAAAGTAGAAACGATCCATGGTTCCACGGCGGTAGTAAATACCATAGTCGTGGCAGAAATCAGAAACAAACTGAGCCAAAAATGAATTGACCTGACTAATCTGTGAATCAGATACTGTGTCCTCGAGTTCATCATAATTATCAACAGAAATAATTCCGATAACCGGTCGACTACCAATTAGACTATTTGTCGCTGAATACTCTGATGAAGCATCAAAGAAGTAAAACAAACCATGGTCGAAATCAACGTTAACCAGGTATCTTTTCCCAGAAAAATTAGCATAGACACGATCCTCATCCAGACCCACATCAATAATTTCACGCAGTTTCTTCTGGTCAAACTCCCCATTTTCCTGAGCAAAAATAAGCTCTGCAAAGGGATTAAACCACTCCACTTGATTGCTATCGGGACGGACCTTAATCACTCCGACCGGCATCTTATCCAAAAGCATCATCAAACCAGAATTGGCCTGATTATTGAGATATTCTATTTGTTCTAACTCACTAAATTCATAGGATTGTTTTTGATAGATAAATAAGGCAACCAACACACTTAAGCTCACGAACAGAGCCAAAATAGTAAAGGCACTTGTTGGAGAAAATTGATGAATCAAAGCCACCAAACCAAACAAGATAACGCCTATCATGACAAAATGAATTGTCGAAAATCGAAATTTTTTCATCACTAACCTCTGCCTGCCATTTTACCACAAATCACTAGAAATTGCTAGTTTTCGCTAGCATGCAGAAGAAAAGAACAGCCTTAGTGACTGTCCTTTGATCTGTTTTTAGAAATGGAACGACTGCGTCCTTCCAAGTAGACCATGAGAATAGAGATATCTGCTGGATTGACACCGGAAATCCGACTAGCCTGGCCAATGGTTTCTGGTGAAATTAGCTTGAATTTCTGACGAGCCTCGGTCGCAATGGAATCAATATCATCCCAATCAATGTCGGCTGGAATACGTTTTTCTTCCATGCGTTTCATCTTCTCTACTTGGTCCAAGGCCTTGGCAATATAACCTTCATACTTGACCTCAGTTTCAATCAATTCAATGGTCTTGGCGTCCAAATCCTCTGCCGCAGGACCGATAAAGGCTACCGCATCTGCGTAAGTCACATCTGGACGACGCATGAATTCCTTGGCGGTAAGGGCATCCGTCAGAGGCTTAAAGCCCATGGCAACAACCTTTTCGTTGGTTTCCTTGATTGGCTTGAGTTTGATAGACTCCAAGCGCTTCATTTCATTGTCAAATTGGTTTTTGTGAATCTGGAAGACCTGCCAGCGTTCATCATCCACCAAGCCGACCTGACGACCGATTTCCGTCAGTCGCATATCGGCATTGTCATGACGCAAAATCAAGCGGTATTCTGCCCGACTGGTCAAGAGGCGGTAAGGCTCCACCGTTCCCTTGGTTACCAGGTCATCAATCATAACACCAATGTAGCCGTCGCTTCGTTTCAAAATCAGCTCAGGCTTGCCCTGCACCTTGAGGGCTGCATTGATACCAGCGACAATTCCCTGACCAGCTGCTTCTTCATAGCCTGATGTTCCGTTGGTCTGACCTGCTGTAAAGAGCCCAGAAATCTTCTTGGTTTCAAGCGTCGCCCGCAACTGGTGAGGCATAACCATATCGTACTCAATTGCATAACCCGTCCGCATCATTTGAGCATTTTCCAAGCCTTTAATAGAGTGAATCAAGTCCTGTTGCACATCTTCTGGCAGACTGGTTGACAGCCCTTGAACATAGATTTCATCGGTATTGCGACCTTCTGGCTCTAGGAAAAGCTGATGGCGTTCCTTATCGGCAAAACGAACAATCTTGTCCTCAATAGACGGACAATAACGGGGACCAATCCCCTTGACAATGCCTGAAAACATAGGTGCCCTGTGAAGATTGCTATTGATAATCTCATGGCTGGTCGCATTGGTATAGGTCAACCAGCAAGGAATTTGATCCTGCAAATAGTCCTCATCCTTGGACAAGAATGAAAAATGATTTGGCTTTTCATCGCCTGGTTGAATCTCGGTTTCTTCGTAGTTAATGGTACGAGCATTGACACGCGGTGGCGTTCCTGTTTTGAAACGACCGATTTCAAGGCCAAGTTCTTTCAGATTATCCGCCAACGTGATAGAAGCCAGACTATTGTTAGGCCCTGACGAATACTTGAGGTCACCGATGATAATCTCTCCACGCAGGGCAGTACCCGTCGTCACTACGACCGCCTTGGCTGAGAATTTCTGATTGGTAGCCGTGCGGACACCGATAACCTTGCCATCTTCCACCAAAATCTCATCAATCATGGTTTGACGCAGGGTCAGATTTTCCTGACGCTCCACCGTCCGCTTCATCTCTGCTGCATACTCTGCCTTATCTGCCTGAGCCCGCAAGGCACGAACAGCTGGCCCCTTGCCCATATTAAGCATTTTCATCTGGATATAGGTCTTGTCAATGTTGCGGCCCATTTCGCCACCCAAGGCATCAATTTCTCTTACCACAATTCCCTTGGCAGAGCCACCAATGGAGGGATTACAAGGCATAAAGGCCACCATATCCAAGTTAATAGTTGCAAGCAGGGTCTTACAGCCCATCCGACTGGCTGCCAATCCCGCTTCTACACCCGCATGCCCCGCTCCAATCACGATGACATCATAGTTTTCTGCAAATGTGTGTGTCATTTTTATTTCTCCTTTATGTTCATGATGTGTTTGACTTGCCCACTCCAGTTTGGTAATTCCTCTGCCAGAAAAGCTGGAACGACATCTAAGTTGACAAGGTTGTCAACTTCAATCCATTCACAAGGTTGCTTCAACTTCCCTTCAATCATCTCCTTTGGCATTTCTCCAATAGGCTCGACGATAAAATGAAATTCGATATTGTGAAAGTATATACCTTCATGTGTAAATTGATTTTCGACAACAAAAGCCAATTGGTTGACACGACTGTCAATCTCTAATTCTTCTTTGACTTCCCGAACAACCGCATCTGCTGCTACCTCATTGACCTCAATCGCACCGCCAATGGTATAATAACGCCCCTTATAATCTTTAGTCAGGAAAATCTTCCCCTCCTTTATAATCAATGCAGTGGCACGAACACCGAAGATTTGATTGTCAATTCTGGTCCTAAAATCCATTATTCCTTCTCTTTTCTAAAATTTCATCAAGATATGGAACTAAGTTTTTCTTGTTTTCATCGCTAGGGGCTAACCATAGAAAATCTGTATGCTCTTCTGGGTCAAGAAAAATAGTTTTCGGTTGTTCAGGAAGTGTCACTTCATAGACTAGCCTCGTAAATACCGTCTGTTTCTCTTCATCAAACTGACTATCTTCATGGATAATGGTCAGATTTTCCTTTTCTATCGAAATACCTGTTTCTTCATAACATTCTCGAACAGCAGCATCACGGGGTAACTCATTCTCCTCGACACGACCGCCTGGAATGTCCCAATATCGAGGAAAAACATTGGGTTTGCCACGCTTAATCTGCGAACGTTGAATAATCAAGTGGCTGTCTGCAACAGTCAGCAAGACATGGGCAATCAATTTAACAGACATGGTTTTCTCCGCTACTTTAGTTGTCTTTGTTCATAAAATGCTTTAGTTGTCCGTCCCATTTGGCTAGCTCGGTCTTAAGAAAGGCTGGATTGAGATCCAGTTTCTCTAAGTCCGTAAAAGTAATCCATTCACACTGACGAATAGAATTCCCTTCTTCCAGATTGGTAGCTGGATTAGACAGTGGGGTAACTATATAGAGAAATTCAATCTGATGATAGGATTTCTCCTGCAAACTAAACTGATTTTCAACGATGAAAGCCAGCGGTCCAACCTCCACATCAATTCCGATTTCTTCTTGCATTTCCCGCAGGACAGCCTCTTCGGTTGTTTCACCAAGCTGAATAGCACCACCCAAGGTATAGTAGTTCCCCTCCGGTGCTTTTACAAGAAACAGTTTCTCATCTTTTACTAACAATCCCGTCGCACGAACACCAAAGGACTGATTACCTACCACTGTACGAAAATCCATCTTCTCTCCCCAATCGCAAAAAATAGCCAAAACTCTCGAAAATTGCAGGACAAAAAAGCCTACAATTCCCATGAGCTTTGACCATCATGATGATTGTTACTCTTATTTTAGCAAAAGATTTGTAGAATTTCAAATCTAGTGTTACGCTAACGTTTCAATATATTCTAAGCCCCAAGCCTCAACAACATCCAGCACCGACCGAAATTTTTCACCCATTTCAGTCAAGCTATACTCTACACGAGGGGGGACTTCTGCATAGACCGTGCGACTAATAATGCGATCCTCCTCCAATTGTCTAAGGTGCCTTGTTAACATGGTTTGAGTAATACCTGGAATCAGTCGCTGTAATTCATTGAAGCGTTTCGTTCCTGTACTGAGTTGGTAGATAATCACCAATCCCCACTTACCAGTCAAGACTTTTTGCGTTGTTGCAAAAGGACAAATACCATATTCACTAACTTTTTTCAAAAAAATTCTCCTTTATTTATCACAATAGTATCACTTTTGATACCAACAAATGCAAAAGTACCTACTTGTATAATTGAATACTTCCACTATAATTGTACTATATCAAAAAAATTGGAGGACATCAAATGTCAACAAACTTGGAAATTTTTAATGCCTATAACAATGCTCTCATCGCTGGTGATTTTGCAGCTCTTTTTGAAACTATGGCAGATGACATTATCTGGCATCAACCCGGAAATCATTCAACATCTGGTGCTAAAATTGGTAAGGAAGTACTCGGAGCACATCTAGCAACTTTCGCCGAAAAAACAAATGGAACTTTCAAAGTAGTGACAAACTGGGTGTCAGATAATGATACTCTTGTTGCCGCTAACGTAACATTCCTCGGTACTCGCACAGACGGTGAAGAACTAAACATGAATGGTATCGATCTTTTCCGTATGGAAGAGGGCAAAATCAAGGAAGTTTGGCTCTTCTCAGCCGACCAAACCGCCGAAGATGCTTTCTGGGGATAAGATAAAAAGCTCAGCACGAGGGTGCTAAGCTCAGACTGAAGACAAAGTCGTTAGAATTGTATTTCTAACGGCTTTTTCATATGTAAAGTAGTATAATAGAGATAGGAATACTAGTTAATATGGAGAGGGAGAATCGCTAAAATATCCCAATGCTGCGGAAATACGTTCGATTCTCCACGCTTAATTTGCGAACGCTGAATGATCAAGTAACTGTCTGCAACAGCCAGTAAAACATGGGCAATCAGTTTGACAGGCATGGTTCCTCCTAATCTCACAAAAAATAGCCAAAACTCTCGAAAATTGTAGGACAAAAAAGCCTACAATTCCCATGAGCTTTGACCATCATGATAACGCGACCAGTTAGCCTAACATAATCTCCTTATTAACTTCAATTTAATTTAAATTTTTCAGTTTGTTGATTTATTGTATTTAATATGGTCAGCATTTCTTCACTATTAAATTCTTGAGATGCTTCATTAACATAATCATCAAGTCCATCACGATAATATAAAATATCTCGAACAATATTTTTAGTTTCGATTTCACCCAAAGATTTTCCGAACATCGGTTCAACATTTTTAAAAAAATACCTATAGTATGAAATTATAGATATTATCGTAGTGATGGTGATAATTAAAGAAGTTATTGTAATAATACTATCTATATTTACATCATCTCTTGAAATAATAGCAAAAAATGGAGATAAGACTGCTACTGTATTTACCTGTATTATTCCAGAAAGAACAAATTGTCTTTTTTTGTGAAAGTCATCGTCATTACTATTGATTTCACAGAGTAAATCTTCCAATCGTAGGTAAACATCTCCTGGATAAACGCATTGCGAAATATTTCGTTTAATTTTGTACAGATGTCTTTTGTACTCTAATTTACTATATTTACTATCTTGAATATTCCACAAAGGATCTAGGGTAAATCTTTTTATAATGTATATAATTACCAATAGAAATACGATAGGAATAACATTCTTCCAGCCATCAAAAAATGGGAGTTGTCGTGAAGTATTTGTAATAGAACCATAAACAAACTTTTGAAATTGAGCCACAATAACTAGGAATGGAATTATAGCTATAAAAGATAAAATAAAATAAGACTTAGAATGTTTATCAAACTTTTCTTGCTGAAATTCTTTATTAATTATTTCAAATACTTCATTATAAAACTTACTAGCTAAATTATTATAAACTTTATACTTTTCCTCTACTGACATAAAAGCAAAATCCTTTCATTCTAAATATACTGACAAGCCTCTCCGTCTTTATAGGCCATGTCGATCATACCTCCGCCCAAGCATTCTTGTCCGTCGTAGAAAACTACGGCTTGTCCTGGTGTGATGGCCCGTTGTGGTTCGTCAAAGATGACTTCTGCCTTGTCACCTTTCACCTTGACAGTTACTTGACTGTCTGGTTGACGGTAGCGAAACTTAGCTGTACACTCAAGTGTGAATTCTTCAGGCATATCCCGTGTAAAGTGGACTTGACTAGCTTGTAAAGAAGTTGACATCAAGGACTCATGATAGAAGCCCTGGCCGACATAGAGGATATTTTTCGATAGGTCTTTTCCGACCACAAACCAAGGCTCATTGTCCCCACCGATTTGTCCTCCGATACCAAGCCCGCCCCGCTGGCCGATCGTATAGTACATAAGGCCGGTATGCTCTCCCATATCACGACCGTCAACCGTCATCATCCGACCGGGCTGGGCTGGCAAATACTGCCCCAAAAATTCTTTGAAGTTCTTTTCACCGATAAAGCAGATGCCTGTCGAGTCTTTCTTTTTAGCGGTCGCCAAGCCTGCTCGCTCTGCTATTTCCCTCACCTGAGGCTTTTGTAAATGGCCGAGCGGAAACATGGTTTTCTGTAGCTGTTCCTGTGAAAGTTGGCTGAGGAAGTAGGTCTGGTCCTTGCCATTGTCTGCTCCACGTAGCATGTGGACGGTGCCGTCCTCGTCGCGTGACACCTGAGCATAATGCCCCGTCGCCACATAGTCCGCACCCAAGTTCATAGCGTAATCCAAGAAGGCCTTGAACTTGATTTCCTTGTTACACATGACATCTGGATTCGGCGTGCGGCCAGCCCGATACTCTGCTAGGAAGTACTCAAATACGCGGTCCCAGTACTCTTTTTCAAAGTTGACAGAGTAGTAAGGAATGCCGATTTGGTCTGCCACCGCAGCCACATCCTTGTAATCTTCTGTTGCTGTACAGAAGCCATTTTCATCCGTGTCATCCCAGTTTTTCATGAAGATGCCGATCACATCGTAGCCCTGCTCCTTGAGCAAGAGAGCCGTAACCGATGAATCTACACCGCCACTCATACCGACAACAACACGGGTTTTAGAATTGTCAATTGACATAATCTTCTCCCATCTTTTCGTAGAAATAACGATTTGAAGGTCGTATTTCAAATTTTTTCCAAAAAACGATTTGAAGGTCGATTTTGAACAACTTGTATTATACCACACAAAAGGGAGGAGCAACAGGAATTTGACATAAAAACCCATTCATTTAGGCATATTCTCTGACTAGAAAATTTGGTATAATAAGGGTAAGAAATAATACGAGGAAAATTATGAGCAACTTAAAATTTCAATCGGTCTTTGATATTATCGGGCCTGTTATGATTGGTCCTTCCTCTAGCCATACGGCTGGAGCGGTCCGCATTGGGAAAATTGTGTCTTCCATCTTTGGTGATGAACCAACCGAGGTCGAATTTCAACTCTACAATTCTTTTGCCAAAACCTATCGTGGACACGGTACGGATGTGGCCTTGGTAGCAGGTATTTTAGGCATGGATACAGACGACCCACGCATTCCTGACTCTCTTGATATTGCAAGAGAACGAGGTATTAAGGTTTACTGGCGTGTCAACAAGGACAGCAATACCCCCCATCCCAATACTACCCGAATCATCATTAAAAATGACAAAAAGTCCATCTCAGCAACGGGCGTTTCCATTGGTGGAGGCAATATTCAAGTAACGGAGCTCAACGGCTTTTCTGTCAACTTGAATATGAATACTCCGACAATTATCATCGTTCACCAAGACGTTCCAGGTATGATTGCCAAGGTAACTGACATCTTATCAAAATACAATATCAACATTGCCCAAATGAACGTGACACGTGAAAAAGCTGGCGAGAAAGCCATTATGATTATCGAAGTGGATGCTCGCCAATGTGAAAATTCTATTGCAGAAATTGAAAAAATTCCACATCTGCACAATGTCACCTTCTTCAACTAGAAAGAGAAAGACATGTTTTATACTATCGAAGAATTAGTTCAGCAAGCAGACAACTTTTCTGGTAATGTAGCTGAACTCATGATCGCGACTGAAATTGAATTGACAGGACGTAGCCGAGAAGAAATCTTGACAATCATGTCAAGAAACTTGACAGTCATGAAAGCGTCGATTGTTGACGGCTTGACAGAAAGCAAGTCTGTTTCTGGATTGACAGGAGGCGATGCTGCCAAGTTAGATGCCTATATGAAATCTGGTAAAACCCTGTCAGATTCCGCCGTCCTATCCGCAGCAAGAAATGCTATGGCTGTCAACGAGTTGAACGCCAAAATGGGCTTGGTCTGTGCCACTCCGACAGCAGGATCAGCTGGTTGCTTGCCTGCCGTTCTTGGTGTTGCTATTGACAAGTTAAACTTGACGGAAGAGCAACAACTTGACTTCCTCTTTACAGCTGGAGCCTTCGGTCTAGTCATTGCCAACAATGCCTCCATCTCTGGAGCAGAAGGAGGCTGTCAGGCAGAAGTCGGCTCTGCCTCTGCTATGTCAGCTGCTGCCTTGACACTGGCTGCTGGAGGAAGTCCCTACCAGGCTAGCCAAGCTATCTGCTTTGTCATTAAAAATATGTTGGGACTGATTTGTGACCCAGTCGCAGGTCTGGTAGAAGTCCCATGTGTCAAACGAAATGCAATGGGAGCAAGCTATGCCATGGTAGCTGCTGATATGGCACTGGCAGGAATTGAATCAAAAATTCCTGTAGATGAGGTTATCAATGCCATGTACCAAGTGGGCTCTGCCCTACCAACCGCCTTCCGTGAAACTGCCGAAGGAGGCCTGGCTGCCACACCAACTGGTCGCCGACTGGCACAAGAAATCTTTGGCGGAAATTGACAAGATTGTAAACGAAAAGAGGCTGGGCAAAAGCTCAGCCTCGCTTCTCAGGGTTCGTGTCAACATCTCAGCGCAGTGGTTGATTGGCAGATTTGTTCGTGTTTTACACTCCAAATCTGACCTATACGACTGATGCGAACAGAGTTCGCTTCATCTCCAACCTCAAACTGTCTCCCAGACAGTTTGAGCTGTGCGGGGGCGGGAGTGAAACAGTCTGGGGATAGACTGTTTCAGCTCAACAACTTAAAACGAAAAATTGTTGACGAACTCTTCTATGAATGGTCGAGTTCTTTCCCGCTCCCTTTTCTTATTGTTTGGTGAAAGTGAGTTTATCTAGAGTTGTATCATTGGCATCAATTTCTGTCAAGGTTAGAGTAGTACCATTCAGGGCATATGTATCTGCTTCCCCGTCAATATAGGCAAGTTTTTTATCTAAGTCAAAAATCACTTGTTCAATATCCTGGTACCCATCATTGTCAACTTCTGTCAATGTAGCTTGATTTCCTTTTACAGTCAATGTATAAGTATCATTGCCAGATGTAGCTGTATAAGTGCCATCTAATTCAGAAGTGTCAACCAACTTTACACCGTAACTTGACGCAAGTTGACTTGCTGAAGCTGCATTTGTTACAGCTGTCGCAGCCTTTGTTGTAGCTGTTGATGAACTTACTGTAGATGATGAGCTTGCGGTTGCTACTACTTGCTGGTTATCGTCATCATAATCAACTATTCCAACCTGTTGCTCAATTCGGTTTTCCAAAGCCTCAAGTTTGTTTTCATACACCTCTGCAGCGACAAAGCCAATCGTAGTAAGTGCCAAGGCACCAACTGATAATAAGATAATCGATTTCTTGCTCATGCCTGCAACCTTATTTTTCACAGATTCCCATGCACCTGTTTTTTTATTTTCTACCACTTGGATAATTTCTTGTTGTTGATGTTTGTTTTCCATTTTGTATTCCTCTGATTAAGTCTGTTTCTCAGCTCCTGCTGATAAGTCTATTATAGAGAACAATCTTGAACACTTTAGGGAAACATTATAAACAAATCTTAAACACTTTTAAATTAAGCGTTAAGTCGGTAGCCTGCTCCCCATACCGTTTCAATTAAATCGGCTCCCAGTTTATCTCGCAGGCGATTGATATGGACGGCCACTGTGGCACTATCTCCTACATAATCATAACCCCAAATGGTTTCAAACAGATGGTCTTTCGAGAAAACACGATTGGGGTGTTTTGCCAGGTAAACAAGCAGTTCAAATTCACGATTGGGTAGTTTTATTTCCTGACCATCCAAGGTTACCTTCCAATTGTCCAAGAATATGGTCACATTGCCGACAGTCAGTTCATTACTACTATCATCCTTTGTCAATCTTTGATAACGAGCTAAATGAGCCTTAACACGCGCCACCAGTTCCATAGGATCAAAGGGTTTACTGATGTAGTCATCTGCTCCCAAGCCCAAACCTCTCACCACATCCATGGTTTCTTGCTTAGACGTGACCATCAAAATAGGGAAGTCCACCTTATCTCGTAAATCACGGCAAAGGTCGTAACCTGTTTTATTTGGAAGCATGACATCTAAGATGAGCAAATCATAGTCTTCTTTTTTTATTTGTTCCTCAACTAGACCACCATCATGGACCAGGTCTACTTGGTAGCCCTGCATTTCCAGATAATCTCTTTCCAAATAAGCGATTTCTACATCATCTTCCGCAATTAAAATCCGTGTCATTTCATATCCTTTCTAGGTAGTCTGAAGATAAATCGAAGCCCTGGAGTTGCCTCAACAGATACACTTCCTCCAAGTCTCTCAATAATATTTTTTACAATAGCTAAACCTAAACCATGCCCTTCTACCTGCTGGCGAGTGTCATCTTCCCTGTAAAATTCTTCAAAAATCAAGTTCAGCTTATCCGTTGCAGTCCCTTTTCCATTATCTGTAAAGGTCCAGATAATTTCTTGCTCTTGGACATAACCTGCAATAGCTAGTTTCAATGGACTAACATCTGCGTATTTTCGGGCATTATCAACCAGATTGTCCAAAATCCGACGGAATTGGGTAGGATCAATCTCAACCGGCAGGTTTTCATCTACATCCAGTTGGAACAGAATAGCCTCATCTGCCAACTCGGCTGATTTCTCTCTGACATAGGTCTGCAAAAAGATTGCCAAATCAAGTTGCACACTATCAAACGGCATTTTATCTGTTTGTAATTGTGAAAAGGCAAATAATTTTTCCAGTAATTTCTCCATTACCTGAGATTTTTGGTAAATAACCGTTAGATACTGATTGCGTTTTTCTTCCGTATTAGCAATGCCATCCAAAATCCCCTTGGCATAGCCTTTGATTGAAGTTAAGGGAGTCCGCAAATCGTGTGAAATATCCGCAACCATCTGGGTTCGTTTTTGCTCATACAGTCGATTTTGCTCATGGGCATCCAACAAGGAAGTCTGCATTTGATTGAACCCTTGAGTCAATTCTTCAAATTCCTTATCCCCCTGATAGGTCAAAGGCACTGTATAATCTCCCTGCTGGATACGGTCTACGCCGCTGTGCAATTCATCCAAAGGCCGCATAACCACACCTAAGAGACGGCGAGTAAAGAAGAAATTAAGCACCACTATGATGACAATACCTGCCCCACCAACCAAGAAAAGTTGCAGAAGGAAGGCTTGAAAATCTTGGCTCTCCTGTTGTTCTTCCATATCCTCTAGCAGGGCATAAAGGTAATAAATCTGACCATCTGTTGCGACCTTGCGACTAAGCACTATCTCTCCGTCCACATAGGAAGTGTGAGTCGTAGCAGAAACGGTCACTTCTGACAACTCATCTGCATCATCTTTCAGATTTGAAAATAATACCTCGCCATTACTCTCTACATGAAGTTGAGCATCGCTCAGAGCCAGATTATCAGCTAATTGGGGAAAATCTGTCCCCGAAAAACTTTCCAACGTTTGCTGGCTACTAGCTGTCTTCTGACTAGTTGTTTTCCAAGTGCCCTGGCTACGGTAAATACTATTCACCACATAGACACTGACGCCCAGCATGGCTATCAATGACAGGACCAGCATCATCATGTTCAAGCGAAATATTCGTTTCTGTAAATTCATTCTTCTTCTCTTTTAGTCAATTTTTCCACATTATAAGCAAATTAACAGCATTTGTAAAGTTTAGAAACTTATATAACTAAAAAAGCCTAGCAAAACTAGACTTTCATAAATTTCTTAATACCAGCCATTTGCCAACCAGAAGGCTTTGGCTGCTGACCATGAACCGTAGCGCTCTGCTACATAGGCATCAGCCACACGCTCTTGGTTTTCTGGTGAATAATCACCGTTCAAGTATGTATTAGTCAACTGATAACGACCGATGTAGATACCATTTTGTGCATCGTAGCTACCGCTTGATTCCTTCATAGCAATCCATTCTTTTGCCGCTGCATCTTCTGCACTCAAGTTTGAAGTATATGAACTCGTGGTAGTGGTTGTCGCTTCACTTGTTGTTGTAACTGTTTCAGCTGCTGGAGCTTGCTCCGCTGGTTTTTCTTCTGTAGCAGTAGAAACTGTTTCACCAACTTCAATAGCCTGTCCAACATGGATTAGATTTGGATTGGAAATTTTATTTTGTTCTGCCAATTTCTCTACACTTGTATTGTATTTTGAAGCGATTGCCGACAAAGTATCGCCTGATTGTACAGTATAGGTTTCCGCGCTAACAACACCAGCAGTCAATAAGGTTGCCCCTGCTACCAAGCCAGCGATTGTTGTTTTCAAGTTTTTCTTCAATGTAATATTCATAATAGTCACATTCCTTTCTCTCATGTATCTATCATACCCTCTGACTATTACTCTCACTTTGTAAATCTATTACAAATATTACAATGACATTGTGTTTACACTATAAAAGGTCTATTTTCGGGATTTTTGGACCCTTTTTATCAACATCATTTACAACATACTTTACAGAAATCCCTATCTTTTTGACAGTAGCTGTAAAAAAATAAAAAGGCCACAGTGGACCTTTTTGGCTCTATAATTTCTGTAGTGGGTAAATCCACCGTGGAGATTATGGAGCCTTTTTGAGTGTAGAAAAAAAGTCCCATATGACCTATAAT
>NZ_JAVIHI010000033.1:0-23352 GCF_036680365.1 Streptococcus sp. SS-4456
GTCCAATATTGGATAGTCAAAATGTTTGGACATGGATCAACTGGAATTTGTATCACCCTTTCTACAATAAATGGAGCAGCAATCTGACAACAGGTAACAACTATCGCTTGATAAAACTGACTGCCACCGTCACTCAAGAGATGTACCAACACTCTAAAGGTTTTGAACTTCAAGTCAGAATCGATGGAGTTAAAACTGGTAAGTTCCATGTGAGAGCTTTAATGGTAACAACTGGTGATATCTTTCCAGACTATTGGACACCGTCATTAGACGACTTTACGACAGTAACCGCCTTTCATGAAGTGCGGGATACTGTCAGCAGTCACACTCGAACAATTGGAGATCACACCAATCAAATCAGTCAGGTTGTTCAAACGGCTAATGGGATTGTGACACGAGTTGGCAATCTAGAAACAAGTCGAGCGACAATGGCAACAGTAAATACCATTCAAACGCAGGTTTCAACACTTGCAGGGTCGTGGTCGGTTCGAAATTTGACAAGTGCAGGGACAGTCCTCAGTCAGCTCAATCTCAATAAGGATGGCACAGTCAAGATTGATGGAAAACTCGTTCAAATAACAGGCACAACCTACATCCAAGATGGAGTGATTGCGAGCGGTAAAATTGCCAGTCTTGATGCAGGCAAGATTACGACAGGTATCATCTCAGCAGCTCGTATTGGAGCAGAAGCAATCACTGCGGATAAGATAAAGGTTGACCAAGCATTCTTTACCAAGTTTATGGCTACAGAAGCCTATCTCAAGCAGTTGTTTGCCAAATCAGCCTTTATAACCCAAGTGCAGTCAGTAACCCTATCTGCCAACAACATTTCTGGTGGAATCTTGTCAGCAATCAACGGAGCCATGAAAATCAATCTGTCACTTGGAAACATCAAGTTCTTTACAAACTCTCCATCCATTTCTCGTGAGGTTAGTGGCTATCCCCACCAATGGGTTTCATTTGAAACAGGAACATCAAACGGTAAGCCATGTGGTGTAACCATTATCGGTTCCAATAGATGGAACAACTGGAATGCCAATGACGGTGGCTTTGTAGGAATTCGAGCATGGAACGGTACAGATACCGACCAAATTGATGTGGTAGGCGATAAGGTACGTTTAGCTAGTGCTCCATATACCAATCCAGATGGCTGGGAAATAGTAACGTTGCCTAACCGACTGAGTATTGATGCTTATAAAGCATCTGACCGACCAAGTTCAATTTTGAATATCGGAGATATCCGTATCTATCGAAACGGTACAACCTACGTCAGTTTGAAAGATGTTCTTCATCAATTCAACCACAATTTTAAACACTTAGTAAACATCACAGGTCGAGGTGATGTCATCTTGACATGGGATACGATTAAATAAAGGAGTTCACAGATGAATCTAGAACAAATCAACCAATCATTAAAACTAACTATTCAGGAGCTTGTCTCAAAGCTCTCTGATGAAATTACCGCTAAGAACCTCATCGCCATCCAATTGGTGGAGAGGGATGAGGAACTTAGCCTATTGCGTAAAGAAAAACAGGAATTGACTGAGTTATTAGAAGTTCAGACAAAACCTGAAGAAGGGAAAGGAGAATAGTTATCATGGCACTTCTCAATATTGACAAAGTAACAGAACCATTTGATTTGGAGACAGCTCTCGCTTACATGCGTAAGAATGGAGAGTTCATCCGATGTAAGACAGCTGAGCAAGATTTTTACATGTATCTTGAAGAAGTAAGGCGACCTGCCATTAAAAATGGAAAGCGGCAGTTGGTTACAACAGAAACAGTTTGGGCATTTAATCAGTGGGGCAGTACCACATTAACTCTGAATCTTTCTGATTTATTCCATGATTGTTTTTATCTGATGCGGTTTGATGAGAACGGTCAACCAGATTGGTCAGATCCTACCATAGTTAAGGAAGGTTCAGTAGAAAGTGAGGTGACCGATGAAGGAACTGTTAACACTTAATAAGATTTTATTCTCTATGATTGGAGGCTTGATTGGTAGTCTATTTGGAGAGTTGGATGGTATCCTGTATGCCCTACTTGTCTTCATTATTATTGACTATCTAACAGGAATTTTTGCGGCAGTTGTTGAGAAACAATTGTCAAGCAGTATCGGTTTTCGTGGCATCTTTAAAAAGATAGCCATTTTATTTTTAGTTTCATTAGGTCATATGATTGATACTGCAATCATCAAGCAGGGTGGAACAATTCGAACCATGGTCATTTTCTTTTATCTCAGTAATGAGGGGTTAAGTATCTTAGAAAATACCGTTCGAATTGGTCTACCAATACCTGAGAAACTACAAGAAATTTTAAAACAAATCAACGAGAGGTGATAAGATATGGGAAAACATCTAGTCATTTGTGGTCATGGACAGGGGCGAACAGGCTATGATCCTGGAGCAGTGAATGCCAAACTAGGCATCACAGAAGCAGGAAAGGTTCGAGAATTAGGCAATTTAATGTCTAAGTACAGTGGGCAACAGATTGATTTTATTACCGAACAAAATGTTTATGATTATCGGAGTATTACTAGTATTGGTAAGGGATACGACTCAATTACTGAATTGCACTTCAATGCCTTTAATGGTAGTGCCAAAGGTACAGAAGTCTTGATTCAATCTTCTTTAGAAGCAGACAAGGAAGATATGGCTATCCTATCTCTCCTTTCACGATACTTTCAAAATCGTGGCATAAAGAAGGTAGATTGGCTCTATAATGCCAACCAAGCAACGAGTCGTGGATATACCTATCGTTTGGTGGAGATTGCCTTTATTGATAATGAACAAGATATGGCGATTTTTGAAAACAAGAAAGAGGACATTGCGAAAGGTCTTGTATCAGCAATAACTGGAGTTGAAGTCAAGACTATAGTTCCCTCGCCCCCCAGTTCAACTGTTGGGAGTTCAGGAACTCCTTCAAAATCAATCTATCTTGTTGGTGATAGTCTTAGGGTGTTGCCTCATGCAACTCATTATCAGACTGGTCAGAAAATCGCCAACTGGGTCAAAGGGCGCACCTACAAAATCCTCCAAGTGAAGAATGTTCACCAGTCCAACAGTAAGAGAGCTTATCTACTTGATGGAATCAAGTCATGGGTGCTAGAGCAGGATGTAGAAGGAACAACCAAAGGCCATAGTGAGCAGACCTATCAAGCACAGAAAGGCGATACGTATTATGGAATCGCTCGGAAGTTTGGTCTATCAGTAGATACCCTTCTTGTAGTGAATGGTTTGAAGAAGTCGGATATCCTGAAAGTTGGACAAACACTCAAGGTTAACGCTGCTTCAAGGACAACAACTGCTATTCCAACTAGCGTTGCAAGCCGTGTGGTTGCGTCAGCTTTATCCAAGGTCGGTCAAAAGGTGACCGTTCCATCTAACCCTTATGGCGGACAGTGTGTTGCCCTGGTAGATAAGATTGTTCAAGAGCTTACGGACAAGAATATGTCCTATACAAATGCCATTGATTGTTTGAAGAAAGCAAAATCAAATGGTTTCCGAGTAATCTACGATGCTTGGGGTGTGAATCCTAAAGCAGGTGATTTTTATGTCATTCAAACAGATGGTATGGTTTACGGGCATATTGGTGTCTGTGTGGCGGATTCTGATGGAAAAAGTATTGATGGTGTGGAACAGAATATTGATGGATATTCTGACCATAATAAGAACGGCATCAATGACCAATTGGAAATTGGTGGTGGTGGGATCACTCGTCGTGTGAAACGTCAATGGATGGCGGATGGCTCACTCTACGATTCAACTGGAACAGTTAAACTTGGTAAAGTTGTTGGTTGGTTTAGAATTTCATAATTAAGTTATATGCCTGGTGGGAACATCAGGCTTTATTTTTTTGACTTTTTTTCAAAAAGTGCGGAAAAATTACTCCCAAACCTACCTAGTAAGGTAGGAGGATAATATGGACGTTCAAAAAATTAACAATGAGATGACCTATCAACTTACAATGATACAAGCAAAGATACTTCTAAATAATGGAGCAATCACAATTGAGGAATTTGAACTTTTTAGGCAATTGATGCTTGAAAAATATCAACCGTTTATAAGTCAATTATCGACCTAATAACTGGATAATTTTTTCTTTTAGAGTGATATATAGTAGCGAAAGGAGTGTATTAATTTGAGGACAGTTAGAAGAATACAACCCATAAAATCGCCCTGCAAGCCAAGATTTAAGGTTGCGGCCTATGCAAGGGTTTCTGATAGTCGTCTTCATCATTCTCTGTCAACACAGATTAGCTATTATAACCGTTTGATACAAGCACATCCAGACTGGGAATTGGTGGGGATTTATTATGATGAAGGCATAAGCGGTAAAGAACAAAGTAATCGACAAGGCTTTCTAAATCTTATAAAGGATTGTGAAGATGGAAAGATTGATAGGATAATCACTAAGTCAATCGCTCGTTTTGGTCGAAATACAGTTGAATTACTAACCACTGTTCGACAATTACGTTTGAAAAATATTGGTGTAACTTTTGAGAAAGAAAATATTGATAGTCTTAGCTCAGAAGGTGAATTGATGTTAACCCTCCTTGCCTCAGTAGCTCAAGAGGAGTCTCAAAACCTGAGTGCAAATATAAGATGGCGAATCCAAAAGAAGTTTGAAAAAGGGATTCCGCACACTCCACAGGATATGTATGGATACCGTTGGGATGGAGAACAATATCAGATTGAACCTAATGAGGCAAAGGTTATTCGAAAAGTCTTTAAATGGTATCTGGATGGAGATTCGGTACAGCAGATAGTTGATAAACTCAATCAGGAACAAGTCTTAACAAGGATTGGTAATCCATTTACCGTAGCAAGCATCAGAGAATTCTTCAAGCAGGAAGCATACTTTGGTCGGCTTGTCTTACAGAAGACCTATCGTGAGGCATTCTCTAGGAATCCGAAAAGGAATAAAGGGCAACGCAATAAGTACATCATTGAAAATGCACACGAGCCAATTGTTACAAAAGAATATTTTGATTTAGTACTTCATGAGAAGGAGCGAAGATATCAGTTAATGCATCAAGAAAGCCACTTAAATAAAGGTATCTTTCGTGACAAAATTTCATGTTTAGAATGCGGATGTTTGATGATTGTTAAAGTGGATTCAAAACAAGTTAATAAAACCGTACGATATTATTGTCGAACACGAAATCGATTCGGAGCATCATCATGTTCATGTAGGACGTTAGGGGAAAAGCGACTTTTGGCATCGTTTGAAAGCAAGTTAGGCATTGTCCCAGATAAAGAGTGGGTTGAAAATAATATTAAACACATCGAGTATGACTTTGGTCACCGTATCCTCAGGGTAACACCAGTAAAAGGAAGGAAATATCTTATAGAAATTAGAGAGGGTCGATATTAGTGAAGAAAGTAATTACTATTCAGGCTACACCAAGTATTATTAGGTCAAGTTCAGATGATTTCTCTCTGAAAAAGCGTAGAGTTGCAGGCTATGCCAGGGTATCAACTGACCATGAGGATCAAGCAACAAGCTATGAGTCGCAGATGCGGTACTACTCTGAATACATTAATGGGAGGGATGATTGGGAATTTGTTAAAATGTACTCTGATGAAGGTATCAGTGGGACAAACACAAAATTAAGAACTGGTTTCAAAGCTATGGTGGAAGATGCACTCAATGGCAAAATCGATTTGATTATTACAAAATCTGTTAGTCGATTTGCGAGGAATACCGTAGACTCACTGACTACAGTTAGGCAGTTGAAAGAGGTAGGTGTAGAAATCTACTTTGAGAAAGAAAACATTTGGACACTAGATTCAAAAGGTGAGCTACTCATAACCATCATGTCTAGTTTGGCACAAGAAGAAAGTAGGAGCATATCCGAAAACGTAACTTGGGGCTTAAGGAAACAATTCGCAGAAGGGAAGGTTCATTTTCCTTATACAAATGTTTTAGGTTTTAAAGCAGGTGAAGATGGGGCAATTGTAGTTGATCAGGATGAAGCCAAGACTGTTAGGTACATCTTTCAGCAAGCACTTATTGGAAAATCACCATATCATATCGCCAAGGATTTGACTGAACAAGCTATACCCTCTCCTAGCGGCAAATCCCAATGGAACGCAACCACAATCAAGCGAATGCTTCGAAATGAGAAGTATAAAGGGGATGCTTTACTACAAAAAACTTATACAATTGATTTTCTAACCAAAAAGAAGAACATCAACAGAGGTGAATTGCCTCAGTATTATGTGGAGAATAACCATGAAGCAATAGTAGATAGAGAGACCTTTGATGCAGTTCAACAAGTGCTCGACAATAAAGGCAGAAAGTCGAGTACAACAATCTTCAGCTCAAAACTAGTATGTGGAGATTGTGGTCACTTCTTTGGAAGTAAGGTATGGCATTCAACCTCCAAGTACAGAAGGGTAATCTATCGATGTAACGAGAAATACAATGGCAGTAGTAAATGTTCTACCCCACACGTTACTGAGGAAGAGGTGAAACAGTGGTTTGTCTCAGCAGTTAATCAAGTAATAGATAATAGGCTTGAAGTCATTGACAATCTATCTGTATTACTATCCATTGGAAGCCTTGAGGTAATTGACGAACAGATAAAGGTCCTTGAAACTGAAGCAGAAGTTGTCAGTCAGTTAGTTGCAAATCTAGTTTCGGAAAATGCCATCATAAGGCAAGACCAAGACCAGTACCTCAAAAAGTATAGTCAACTGACTTCAAAGTATGAAGGTATAGTACAGGATATTGAATCACTAGAACTCCAAAGGATGAAAAAATCCAAAAGGAATAAGGAATTGCAAGACTTTATCGGAACTTTAGAAAAGCTAGGGCAAGTATTAACCGATTTTGATGAATTATTATGGGAATCACTAGTTGAGAGTGTCATGATTAACGAGGATAAGGGAGCCAAATTTAAATTTAAAAATGGAGCGGTTATAGCAATTTAGGCTATGACCCCTTTGACATCTACAAAGTTTAATGTTAAAATACATTCAAAAATATATTTGAATGAGGTGTTTTATGATTCAAAATGTTATATATTATTTTATAAAAGATGAGGAAATCAGAGATTTTTTTAATCAACTAGGATAACAAATTGGCTATAGATTAGGGATAGACCGTCGTCAACCTGGTGGAGAGCTATAAACTTATAGTTGGATTAAATCGGATAAGTTAGAACAATTAACAGGAGAATGACTATTTTCTTATCTAAAGTAAATAAAGATTTTTAATCAAGTTAGATGATTTTGATACCTTTAAGACCCTATTACTAACAACATTAGGATATATTTTTGGAACAAGAAGTAATTCTGATAAGTAGAATCGTCTGAATTTATTCAGGCGTTTTTTTTTGAACTCCCTAAATCTTGCAATGGTTAAATTGTATCAAAATGAGTACCCATACCGACACAGACCATGTGGGCGATGTGCTGGAAGTGGCTAAGCAGGTGCAAATTGGTCGGATAGTCGTGTCGCCGGGAAGTCTGACGGTGCCTGACTTTGTAGCAACTCTGAAAGAAATCAATGTCCCAGTCCATGTGGTCAAAGTGGGCGACCGCTTGCCAATTTTTGACTCCTATCTGGAAGTCCTCTATCCAGCTGGGACAGGAGACGGTGGCAATAACGACTCTGTTGTTCTTTACGGTCGCTTGTTGGAAACCAATTTTCTCTTTACAGGGGACTTGGAGCAGGGGGAGTTGGACTTGATAAAAGCCTATCCCAACCTGCCTGTCGATGTACTTAAATCCGGTCACCACGGCTCCAAAGGCTCATCCTATCCTGAATTTTTAGACCATATAGGTGCCAAGATTGCCTTGGTATCAGCTGGAGAAAATAATCGTTACAAACATCCACACCAAGAAACCTTGGACCGTTTTGACAGTCGGAATATCCAAGTCTATCGCACAGACCAGCAAGGAGCCATTCGCTTTAGAGGCTGGACGGAATGGCGGATTGAAACGGTGAAGGAGTAAATTTTGAAGAATATACAATAAAACTACGATAATATTTAGTTTCCTAACACCCATTGTTGGGAAATTTTTTTGTTGCGATAAAATTGACAGCGTATTCTTTGCATTTCATACTTTTTACTTATATAATTATAGTGGATTTTTTATTCGTCTCAAAAAGGAGATTATATTTTAATGAATTTACATTTTTTACAAAAGAAGCAGCATTTTGGCATACGTAAGTTTTCCATCGGTGTCGTATCTGTTGCCTTAGCAATTAGCTTTAGTGTTGCTGGAGGGCAGGTTGCGGCGGCCCAAGAGGCAAGCCAAGCTCCTATTAGTAGCCTTGCAACCAGTCAAACTAGTTCGGAAGTGACAGAGGAAGCCATACAAGTACAATCTGTTAGTGGGCAGATTGAGGTAGTAGAGGAAGTAGCTAGTTCTCAATCGGTTACGACTAGTCCTCAAGTAACGCAATCTCAAGGTAGTGGACTGGTAGAAATAGAACCAGCAGTACAAGATAGTTTGACTAATCAGGAGCTAGCAGTCAGTCAAACAGTTGCGCCAAGTCAAGCGGAACTAGTGCAAAATCAGACGGTAGGGGGAGAACAGAGTGGGCAAGTTGCTGGAGAACTCGCTCTGTTGATTGAGCCAACTGCAAGCACTTCTTCAGCTACTGGGGATGCAGAAATGGATCTAAGTCAAGTAGAACAACCGGTAGCAACTTCGCCGAACCAGGCTAGTCAATTGGTTCAACCATCCGTAACATTAGTAGAAGAAGCTACTCCGACAGACCAAGCGGTAGTAGAAGCTGTTCAGCCTGTGTTGCGTTCAGCTCGAATGTCTCGTAGTGTAGCTGCCAATGAAGTTGCTAAATTGCCACTAGATGACCAAGGGGAGCTTATGACCTCTGTCACTGGAAAAACAGTTCAGCAGTTTCAAGTGGTTTATTCGGATGGTAGTAGTCAGATAGTCCCTGCGACGACTCAGCCAATTACAAGCCAGACCAGTGAAACAGTTGCTCAACAGGTCGCTTCGCTGAAAGATGACTTTGCAGCTGTGACCTACGAATCACTCTATCCTCATTTGTCTCATCAAGAAAATTTTTTTGAAAAATTAGATTTGGAAAAGGCTATTCGTCAGGAAAATGGTGGAAGTAATTTACCAGCTGACCAGCTACAAACTCTCAAGCAGACAGCCTATATGGATATGCTGGATATGAGAGAGAATTTTGAGCGAGAAAAGGCTAAGATTGAAACGACGCTTACAGGTATTTTTGAGAAATCAAGTCAGGTCAATGTAGAGGATATCCGTCGTAATAAAGAGAGAATCTTAGCAGGTTTATCCTATCTGGATCGCCAATATTCCTTTGAATTTGGTCAATATCAGGCTAAGGATTTGATATTACATTATCCCCAGGTGTTCGGCGGTGGAGGCACCCCCTTAAATACACTTAGTATTTTGAACACTTTAACCTATCGTGATTTGACTTTGGGTCAGTCAGCGACCACTTACCAAACCAAACTAGCTCCAATTACAAGTCAGGCCGATATTTTTTCCTTTGTTGAGAAGGGCGTTAGCCTTTTTGAACCAGGCAAAACAGGTGAGCAATGGTTTAAGGAGACTAGCAAGGCTCATCTGGCAGAGTCCCAATCTCCTTACGGGAATTCCTCGCTCTATCAGAAATTAAAGAGCAATGTACGTCTGAACAACCATTTCATTCCTCTCCTGACCCTACCTACTGATCTTGTATATGCCATTAGCACTTCAAACACAGTCAACTACGGTTTAGCGGAATCCTATGTCCCATCAGGTGACCAGACAAGTTTGGCAACTTTTAAGGCTAACCTACAATCCTATGCTGATGACCAGGAAAGCTTTTTGAAATTCTGGAATCGAATCAGTCTGAATAGGGATACTCTTGCCAATCATACTCCCATTATTGTGGTTGATAGTCCACAGAAAATAGGGACAGCTACTCAGCGCGTTCAGGAACTTTATTCACCAAAATATGGCTCAGGTGTTTTAGAAGGGGTAGAGAAATTTATCAGACCGCTTAACTTGTACCAGAATTTTTTACAAGCAGATGGTCAAGCAAATGGCAATACTTCAATCAACCTCTACCTGAAAAAATCTCTAACAGAGGCAGGGCAGGCTGTCTACACCCATGAATTAACCCATATGTTAGATAAGACCGTATGGCTCAATGGTTATGGTAGACGAGATGGTCAATTGCATGAAGTTTTTGCCAGAGGGATGTTTGAGTCCCTGAATGTTACCCAGACACCTTATCAAGACCCAAGCTTTATTATCAATACAGCCTATCGCATGGGTGACAATCGGACACAAAATGCTAGTCCAGAACGCTTCCAAATAAGTGATGACCTCAAGACCTATATGCAGGGAATCTTGGATGTCTTGTACACTTTAGACTATGCAGAAGCTCAGTCTATCTTGAAGAAGACGCCGGAAGAAAGAGCTGTTCTGCTCAATCAATTGAGCCTTGTCGCAAGTGCTAATGGTGGTCAGACAGATCAAGCTCAACCAATCTCGAGAGATTTAGCAGCAGGTTTGCAATCTGTCCATGATTTTGTAGATAAGCAATTGATTTCAGGTCGCTACAAGTTTGACGGTCTCAATACCACAGGAACAGCTCGGACCAATTCTTACTACACCATTCCTCTCTTTGAGCCTGTCTATGCAGGTCTGCAAAACAATGCAGGAACAGTAGGTGACATTAGCTTTAGAAGAAATGCCTATGATATTCTAGGGGAATATGGTTATGAAAAAGGAATGGTAGCCTATGTTTCTGGCCAATATGCCAATGATCAGGCAGCTTTGAATGCCATTATGCCAGAATATGGAGGAGACCTAGCAACCTTCAAAAAGGCTATGTTTGAACGTCGCATCGCCAAGGTTACTGAGCTAAAATCCACTAGTGTAGCTAGCGATTTCGCTGCTATTCAGAGTTTGATGGATGTAGCCATTGCCAAAGATTTGCAACAGATGAAACTTAATGCAACCACCAGGGTAGCCTTGTCAACTAGAGTTTCAGCTGTTCAAGAATTGAAAAAGAGCATCTTCCAGGCTTATTTGAAGGATACAGATGACTTCCGTACAAGTATTTACAGTCAACCGAAGGCGCGTGAGCTCTATGTCACCAAAGGTGCTGAAACATCTAAAGAGGGACAGGGAACAGAAACTCATCCATATCAAAGTTTGTCCTATGCTATTTCCCAAGCTAAAGATGGTGATACAATTAAATTGGTGAGTGATATCATCCATCGTGATGGACAAAATTTTTCAACGAATTTTGTCATTGATAAGGCGGTGACAATTGATGGTCGTGGGTATAAATTAAATCTTCGTGGTCTTAATTTGTTAACGACAAAAGATGTGACCCTAAGCAATCTCAAGCTCGAGATGATTCCTGATGGTGGTCAGCAACCGAAGATTTATGCGGATGGTAACCATCTGACCTTTAATAACGTGTCAACGACCATCAGTCAAGCCCAGGTCGATCTTCGTCCTACCTTGATTGCAGGTTCTCCAACTGACACCCCTTCAGGAAGCCATGCTCGGATCTCGATTATTGGCGGTTCCTCAGATACTCGCTTCCAGCAAATTTTTGCGGGCCATGCCCAAGGGGCTAGTTTGATTCCGGTTGAGATTATCATAGACTCAGAATTTGCCATGGTTGATCAAGGGATTGACTTAGGTGGTGTAGATGGTAACCAAACACTTGGTCGGGTTAGCCTAGAGAGTAATTCCGGCAATATCAAGAAAGTTATGGCGACTAATAGTTCAGATAACCAAGTGAGTCTGAAAGCAACTCGTATCTATGGGCTAGATTTAGTAGATGTTCAGGAATTGGCCTTGCGAGATCAAGCAAATATTACCCTATCTAATCGAGTTTCTAGTATCTCCACCCGACTAGAAGTGGAAACAGGTAGCCTTCTCAATCTGGATATGGACCAGAATCTTCAAGTGGGTGAGTTGTCTGGTGATGGTCAATTGATTATCCCCGCTAGCTCTAATTTGCAAGTGACAGGAGATATTCAAGGTAGTGTTCAGGTTCTTGTCAGAGGCTTTGAACAAGATCTGACCAAGAATATAGACAAGGAATATGTGAGGGTTGAGGGACTGTTATCTCCTACAGCTCGTATTACCTTGGAGAAAGGCTATAATCGTTTTGACCTGGTCAAAGATGAAATTGTTTATCGCTTGGTAGAGCTAAAACAGCCTGTTCAAACTCATACAGTAACCTTGCACTTCACCCAGTCAGGTCAGTTGTTAAAAGCGAAACAGGTGCAAGTTGAAAATGGGCAATCAATCACAGGTGTGGAGAACGATTTGCCTATAGCAACAGAGGGAACCTATCAGTTGGATCCACACTTTGACAAAAGGGTGTTGACAGCTATCACTAGCAGTAAAACGATTGAGATTCCAGTAGTCTTGGTTCTATCAAAAGCAAGTCGCTACCAGCCTCAGGTTAATGGGGAAGCCCGTGTCCTACCGGCAAGCAGTAGTGAGGAAACAAAAGCTGAAATTGTGAAGCAAATCAGTCTACCAGCTGGAGCAGGTCGATTTGATGTTGTAGTAGTCACTCCAATTCCACAGTTTAGTGGCGACCACTCTATGACTGTTCGTGTGGTCTATGATGACCTCAGCCATGAAGAGCTTGTAGTTCCCCTTCATATTCTCACAATAAAAAATGGAGAAGTTGTCAAACACAGCTTGCCAGAAGGTGTTCTTCCTAAAGCGGATCGCTACCAGCCTCACGTTAATGGAGAAGCCCGTGTCCTACCGGCAAGCAGTAGTGAGGAAACAAAAGCTGAAATTGTGAAGCAAATCAGTCTACCAGCTGAAGCAGGTCAATTTGATGTTGTAGTAGTTACTCCAATTCCACAGTCTAGTGGTGACCACACCATGACTGTTCGTGTGGTCTATGATGACCTCAGCGATGAAGAGCTTGTAGTTCCCCTTCATATTCTCACAATAAAAAATGGAGAAGTTGTCAAACACAGCTTGCCAGCAGGCGTTTTAGAACCGTTGGTTACTGCCAAAGGCAAGGGAGTTACCCATGAATTGCCGGTCGGAATTCTTCCAGCTCTTGAAACGGCAAATGGAGGTGGTGTTCGTCATGAATTGCCAGCAGGCGTTTTAGAACCGTTGGTTACTGCCAAAGGCAAGGGAGTTACTCATGAATTGCCGGTCGGAAATCTCCCACCTCTTGAAACAGCAAATGGAGGTGGAGTTCGTCATGAATTGCCAGCAGGCGTTTTAGAACCCTTAGTTACTGCCAAAGGCAAGGGAGTTAGCCATGAATTGCCGGTCGGTATTCTTCCACCTCTTGAAACGGCAAATGGAGGTGGAGTTCGTCATGAATCGCCAGAAGGCGTTTTAGAATCGTTGGTGACTGCAAAAGGTAATGGAGTTACCCACGAATTGCCGGTCGGTATTCTTCCACCACTTGAAACGGCAAATGGAGGTGGTGTTCGTCATGAATTGCCAGAAGGCGTTTTAGACCCCTTGGTTACTGCCAAAGGTACAGGGCTTACTCATTTTATTCCAAGCGGTAGCCTGCCTCTAACAGTAACAAGAAGTGAAGTTTATACTCCGGCAATGCCAGCCATTTCATTGTTACAGCAACGGCAGAAAAATACGGAGACCAAGCCAGCTGTGCTATCATTGGTAGCCGTACCTCAGAAGCAGGCAGACCAGTTAAGTGCCACCTTGACAAGTAGCAATTCAGCCATGTCAACTTCCAATCGTTTACCTGAAACAGGGGAGAGAAACAATCTAAGTCTTTTAGGATTCTTACTTGCCTCCCTAGGTTTTAGTTTCTGGATTGGTCGCAAAAAAGCTGAATAAAGCAGAATGGATTTTGCTTAAGAATTAGTATCAGAAACGAACAAACATCTGGAATTACAAGAGCCGATGATTTGTTCGTTTTCTTTTTCTTTTTTAAGGGGGGCTAGCCTTGCTCAAAAACAATTGACTTGTCCAATCAATAAGTATGCAAAATAGAGTATATATGGTATAATGATATAAATAAAACGTGTAAAAGAAGAGAAGGGGGAGCACTTCTCTTAAAATTGGTCCTTGTAAGAAGGAGTAATGTCATGGGCATGGATATTGTACAAATGGGATATCTGATCAATATCGTGGAGTGCAGATGTAATTTATCCCTTGCAGCTAAGAAAATTCATATTAGCCAGTCTGCCTTAAGTCAATTTATCACGCATTTTGAAGCGAGTGAAGGCATTCAATTATTTAATCGGAAAAATGGGCGCTTGGATGGTATGACAGAAGCGGGTCGTATGGTCTATTGTTTTGCGACAGAAATTGTTGCCAAATATGAAGAAATGCAGGATGTTATTCAAAAAGAAGCTGCTAAACAGCAAGGAACTATCCGACTTGGTCTTCCGTCCATCATTTTGAGAGCTTATTTTTCTCATCTTTTGCCCAAATTTTATGTCAATTACCCCACTATCAATATCGAAATTTTAGAGGGGGTGGTTTGGAAATATGGAAAAAATTTGTGGACAATGAGCTAAATATAGCTCTTCTAGTCGATCCGACCAATCTGGATAGCGAAAAATATGAACAGCACCTAGTCCACAAAGATGAGTACGTTGCTTTTATGGATAAAGACCATCCTCTAGCCAATAGGGAATATTTGGAATGGAGCGACTTGCAGGACTATCCCATGACGACCTTTAATCAAAACTTTACCAGTTATAGCAATATTATGCAGAAGTTGAAGGATGAGGATATAGATATTCAACGTCTGCATCTTACCTCTTCATGGGACTATATGGTCGCTGCAACAGCAGGTAATGATATCATTAGTGTTTTACCGAGTAGTATCGAAGCATTGATTGATGAAAGTCAGTTTAGGGTCGTTCACTTTCGTGATGCCCTACCCTTTAATATCTGGCTGTGTCGACCGCATCGTAAACGAGTGGGGGAGGCAGAGAATTTCATCTATGAGGAAATACTGAAGTTTCATGTCCCAACTAGTGAAGAGCAAACGGGTGGTTGCAATTGCATGAGCAGTCTGAATGTACCAGTCGGATAAAGGAGAAACCATGTTGCAAGCATTTGAATTTGGAGAAATGAGGATTACCTGGCTACGGGGAGCTGACAAATATACAGATGCAGGTACCTTATTTGGACCTGTCCCCAAGGCTGTTTGGTCCAGATATTATCCAACAACAGCTGACGGTTTGGTAGCTGATTTGACAGATCCTATACTCATTGAATATAAGGGGAAGAAATTTCTGATTGATAGCAGTTTGGGGACTGAAAAATTAGATGCCAAACAAGTTAGAAATTTAGGGGTTGTTTCTGAGAACAGAATGTTAGAAAGTTTGGCTGAATTGGGCTATAGCCGACAGGATATTGACGGAGTGCTGATGACCCACATGCACAATGACCATGCGGGTGGCTTGACCTGTCTTGAAGAAGGCGGGCTTGTTTCGACCTTTCCCAATGCCAACATTTACATCAATGAAATAGAATGGGATGAAGTCCGTCATCCAAATCCTCGTACCCGTGCAACCTATCTCAAGGAGAATTGGCAAGCTATTCAATCTCAAGTCAAAACCTTTGGTCCATCTATTGAAATCATTCCAGGTATTGAGATGCACAGGACAGGTGGGCACAGCAAGGGGCATTCTATCATTCTATTAAAACAAGACCAGCAGACCATTATTCACATGGCAGATTTACTTCTAACGCATGCCAATCGTAATCCCTTATGGGTTGCGGCTGTGGATGACTATCCGATGGATAGTATTGCGGCTAAGACCAAGTGGATAAAAGAAGCCTATGAAAACAGCTATATTTTCCTTTTTTATCATGATTCATTTTATTCCCTGCTACAATTTACACCAGAAGGGAAAGAAGTAATGGCTTATATGGAAAGATCTCGTCCTCCCCTTGTCCCATTTACAAGTCAGCAAGACAGGAGGCTGATGATCCCACCTACTGCTAAAAAACTTGGTTAGCCAGCACCTAGTGACCTACTGGGTGCTTTTTTTATGGTAAAATGGAGATAGAAGTAGAGGATGATATGACAATTATTGGACAGATTGAGAAGTTAAGAAAAGAACATTTAGGGTCCCTGACAGTTCTATGCGGTGAGGATATTGGTCAGTATCAGATAGCCAAGGACTTACTTTTAAGGCAGGTGGATTTTGATCCCGCAGATTTGGGTTTTGCCTATTTTGATATGTCTGAGGCTGATTACAGTCAGGTCGATTTGGATTTGGTATCTTTGCCATTTTTTTCAGATGAAAAAGTAGTCATATTAGACTATTTTGCCGATTTGACGACGGATAAAAAGCGGCATTTGACAGATGACGAACTCAAGCAGTTTGAGGCTTATTTAGAAAATCCTGTCGAAACAACCTGTTTGATTGTCCTAGCTCCAGGAAAGCTAGACAGCAAGCGTCGTCTGGTCAAACTCCTCAAACGAGATGGACTGGTACTGGAAGCCAATCCCTTGAAGGAAACGGACTTGCGACAGTATTTCCAGAAAGAACTGGGTCGTCTAGGTCTGAATATGGATGGAGATGTCTTTCAGTATTTGTTGGTAAAATCTAATTTTGAGTTTGCGGAAGTCAGTAAAAACCTAGCCTTCTTGCAGTCTTATAAAGGACAAAATTTGATTACTATGGCAGATATTGATGCTGCCATTCCTAAGACCTTACAGGATAATATTTTTGACCTGACCCAATTGGTTCTTCAATCCAAAATCGATGAAGCCCATCAACTTGTTCGTGATTTGCGTTTACAGGGGGAGGATGAAATCAAGTTGATTGCAGTCATGCTGAACCAATTCCGTACTTATTTACAGGTTCAACTTCTTCGAGAACAAGGTAAGAGTGAGCCACAAATGGTAGCGGAACTGTCAGAAATCATGGGGCGAAAGGTCAATCCCTATCAAATCAAATTTGCCCTACGTGATTCACGTTACCTATCCATTGGATTTCTGAAAAAGGTGGTCAAATTGTTGATCGAAACAGACTACCAAATTAAAACAGGTGTGTTTGAAAAAGACTATCTCTTTGACCTAGCTTTGCTAAAAATTTCAAGCCTATAGTCAGACAAATAAGTTGAAAAGGCTCTCAAATTGGAGTAAAATAAGAATATCAATTAGTATAGGAGAACAAGAAAATGGCAATTATTTTACCAGACCTTCCATACGCATACGATGCCTTGGAACCACATATTGATGCAGAAACAATGACCCTGCACCATGACAAGCACCATGCAACTTACGTTGCAAATGCCAATGCTGCCCTTGAAAAACACCCAGAAATCGGTGAAGACTTGGTAGCACTTTTGTCAGATGTGGAGCAAATTCCAGCTGATATCCGTCAAGCCCTTATCAACAACGGTGGTGGTCACCTTAACCACGCACTTTTCTGGGAATTGCTTTCACCAGAAAAAACAGAAATTTCAGCAGAATTGGCAGCCGATATTGATGCGACTTTCGGTTCATTTGATGCCTTCCAAGAAGCATTCACTACAGCAGCAACAACTCGCTTCGGTTCAGGCTGGGCTTTCTTAGTAGTCAACAAAGAAGGCAAGTTGGAAGTTATCTCAACTGCTAACCAAGACACACCAATCATGCAAGGTTTGAAACCAATCTTGGCATTAGATGTTTGGGAGCATGCTTACTACCTCAATTACCGTAACGTTCGTCCAAACTACATCAAAGCCTTCTTTGAAGTTATCAACTGGAACAAAGTTGACGAACTTTATAAAGTAGCTAAATAGATTGTAAAACAAGCGAAGTTTCGCTTGTTTTTTTCAATATTTTGAGTATTTTTCTTTACAAGAAAAGAGGATTTTAGTATAATCTATTTTGTGTGTAATGGACGCACAAAAATACAGTTTATCCGCTGGGTTTAAAAGCACCTATGATTGACAAAGATAGGAGAATAAAATGAATCCATTGATCCAAAGTTTGACAGAAGGTCAACTTCGTACTGATATCCCTTCATTCCGTCCTGGTGACACTGTACGTGTTCACGCTAAGGTTGTCGAAGGTAACCGCGAACGTATCCAGATTTTCGAGGGTGTTGTTATCTCTCGTAAAGGCCAAGGCATCTCAGAAATGTACACTGTACGTAAAATCTCTGGTGGTGTAGGTGTTGAACGTACATTCCCAATCCACACTCCACGTGTTGATAAGATTGAAGTAGTACGTTACGGTAAAGTACGTCGTGCTAAATTGTACTACCTACGTGCATTGCAAGGTAAAGCAGCGCGTATCAAAGAAATCCGTCGTTAAGATGGAAGGAAGCAGCGAAAGTTGCTTCTTTTTTTGTTTCTAATAGATGGTATCCTATGTTTATAAGGGCTACTCAAGATGAGTGGAATTATCTAGCTATTAACATAAAAAATATGTTATACTATGTCTATAGATATAAGGAGGTCCCGAATGAGTAAGCAGTTTATTCCGTCTGTTTTGTCTGATTTACGCCAGGATATTGTGCAGGTGCCTGACATCATAAAGGAATGTAGTGGTATTCGTATTTATGGTCGTCGTATTCGCTCGGTTTTATTTACAACGGATGTGGCGATTATTGCCAATCATAATGCAGATGCCGTTTTAGCAGTTTATCCATTTACTCCTAGTCCAGCCATCCTCAAAAGTATTATGATGGTTGCTTCTGTCCCGGTTTTAGCTGGTGTTGGTGGTGGATTAACGACAGGAATGCGGTCGGCCAATATGAGTTTGCTTTCTGAGTCCGAAGGAGCTTACGCTGTTGTGGTCAATGGTCCTACTAACGTGAAAACGATTGAGCAAATTAACAAGATGGCGGATATTCCCATTATCTACACAGTCGTTTCAGAGAAGGCAGACTTGTTATCACGAATAGAGGCTGGCGTAGATATTTTAAACGTTTCCTGTGGACTAGAAACTCCTGAGGTAGTGAAAAAAATACGTGAAGTTCTTCCAGATTTTCCTATCATTGCGACAGGAGGTCCAACTGAAGAATCCATCCGTCGTGTTATCGAAGCAGGAGCCAATGCCATTTCCTATACCGCTCCAAGCAATGCCGAACTCTTTAAAAAGAAAATGGAAAAATATCGAATATCAAGTAAGGACTAGCCCGACCTTGCAATCTTCTATTTTATGAGTTAAAATAGAAGAGTAGCTTCCCTTAGTTAAATGGATATAACAAATTCCTCCTAAGAATTAGTTGCAGGTTCGATTCCTGCAGGGGAGATAGAAGCCACCTAAGAAAGCCCGATTTGACGGGCTTTTTGTGTTTAAAATTTTCTTATCTGCTGTCCATAAATCGTTTGTTTTCTGTTTACAAGATAAGCTAGGGCTAGCACTGGAATGGCGTAGGGGATGATGTTCCAACCAAATACCTCGTAGCCGATTAAAATCGGTGCCAGTAATGTGTTGGTTGCAGAGCCAAATACGGCACAATAGCCAAGGGCAGCAACAAGTTCTACTGGTAGCCCCAGTAATCCAGCTAAAACAGCCCCAGAACTAGCTCCAATGGCAAAGAGTGGAGTGACCTCACCCCCTTGAAAACCTGCGGCTAAACACAAGCAGGTGAGCAGGAGTTTGAGTAGCCAGTCATAAGCAAATACGGGCTCCCCAACTAAACTGGCCTCAATCAAATTGGTACCCAGACCAGAATAGCGACCGTGATGGAAGAAGTATAGCAGGACTGTTAACCCAAGTCCCATGACGGTTATTTTTAGGTAAGGATTTGGCAACCAGCGAGTCGAATGCTTTTTTGCTTGTTCTAAAAACCAGGCGAAAAGATTACCAATTATCCCAAAGCAAAGGGCAATTAGAATCCACTTAAAACTATCTAAAAATTGGAATGAGGGAATCGAAATGACATGAGTAAATTTTTCCAAGCCCAATAAATGCGAAGTAGTCGAAGCTGTAAAAGCAGCTATTAAACAATAGACCAGATTTCTCCAAGCATATTGACCAACGATCAAGACCTCGATAGCAAAGAAACTGGCAGCCAAAGGTGTTTGAAAGAGCCCAGCAAAACCTGCTGCCATACCCATCTTAGTGACCATATCTTTGGACAAGTCTGAAAAACCATGCTTCTGTAGCCAATGCGAAAGACTAGCTCCAAGCTGAACGGCCACACCTTCACGACCAACAGAAGCCCCAAAAAGATGACTGAGCCAGGTCGTGCAGATAATGAGCGGTACTAAGACTGGAGAAATGTGATTATCTTCACCCTGTCCAGCTTTAAAAACCAACCCCATCCCAGCTTGAACTTCTCTGCCCCATTTTTGATAAACAAATACAATCACTAGCCCAGCTAATGCAAGAAAAGGGACTAGGTAATCGAAATAGTCGGACCGTATTTGTCCAATTTCTAATAAAATCTTTCCGAAGAATGTGGTGACCAATCCAGCTACCAGTCCCATTAGGACGGAAAAGAGCAGGAGTTGAAGTATTTGTTTACCTTTATTGGTCATCGCTAGCTAGTTTTTCAGCTTGATAGGCTCTTGACTGAGCCATGATATCGCTAAAGGTCGCTTGAATAGCTGAGCGGTAATCTTCTTTCTGGACTAGCTTTCCAACGCGTTCAAGGACAGCAATTTCCCGACTGGTATCCAAAACAGGTTTGCCAGTTGCTCGCTTAAAGGCTGTGACTTGATCAACTAGCTCCATGCGTTGTTCAAGCAAGTCAACTAATTGACTGTCAATAGCGTTAATATTTTCCCGGATATGATCTAGATTCATTTTTTCTCCTTTTAAGAAAACCAGTAACAGATGTTACTGGTTGATTTGATTATTCATTTACTTTTGCAGCAAGTTCAGTAGCAAATTTTTCGAGGTTAACGATATCCTCGTCTTCTGCAGCAAGGTCTACCTTGACATTTTCAGCCCCCTTGACCGCACCACGTGAACCAAGCATGACATCAAAGTCATCTACTGCACTACAGAAGTCATCATAGAAGGTATCACCAGAACCGCAAACACCGTACACCTTACCTGTCAAATCCAAGTCCGCTAGGTCAGCATAGAAATCAACGATTTCATCTGGAAGCTCACCATCACCACCATAAGAATAAGTGTAGCTGGCTACAACAATCAAGTCAGCATCCAAGATTTCTTCTGTTTCAATGGTTGTACATTCGTGAACCTGTACTTCCAAACCCAACTCTTCTAGCTTACTGGCGACGATATCAGCAATTTCTTCTGTGTTACCAGTCATACTAGCGTAAACAATTTTTGCTAGTGCCATAATTTCCTCCAAATTACATAGTAATCTTATTATACCATACTCCCATCATTTTCAAAAGGGGAAGTTTATGCTAAAATGATGAAAAGGAGTTGCTATGACAATTTACAGTACAATTATCGAAAAAATTCGCGAATACGACACCATCATCATTCATCGTCACCAACGACCAGATCCGGATGCCATTGGCAGTCAGGTTGGCTTGCAGAAGCTCTTGCAGAAGAATTTTCCTGAAAAAACCATCAAGGTAACTGGTTTCAATGAGCCGAATCTGGCTTGGATGGCTGAAATGGATCAGGTTTCTGACCAAGAGTATCAAGGGGCCTTGGTTATCGTAACGGATACTGCCAATACCGCCCGTGTGGATGATGACCGTTACACTCAGAGTGAATTCCTGATTAAAATCGACCACCATCCAAATGAAGAGCCATACGGTGACCTGCTCTGGGTCAATACTGAGGCTAGCTCATGCAGTGAAATGATTGCAGAATTGGCCCTTCAAAGTCAGTTGGAATTGGACGGGGAAACCGCTCGTCTGCTATATGCTGGTATTGTTGGCGATACGGGACGTTTTCTCTATCCGGCGACTAGTTCACGCACTTTTGAAATTGTTGCTCGACTTCGTCAGGAAGATTTTGACTTCGCAAGGATGTCTCGCCAGATGGACACCATTGATTTCAAAATCGCCAAGTTGACAGGTTACGTTTACGACAACTTGGAAGTCGATGAGCACGGTGCGGCACGGGTCATTTTGATACAGGACATTCTCAAAAAATACGGGGTGACCGATGCGGATACATCATTTATCGTTGGGGCTCCAGGACGGATTGGCACTGTACAATCTTGGGGGATTTTTGTGGAACAAACTGACGGAAATTACAGGGTTCGTTTACGCAGCAAGTACATTCCGATAAACGAGATTGCCAAGCGCCACGATGGCGGTGGCCACCCACTAGCCAGCGGTGCTAACTCTTATTCCCTTTCCGAAAATGAGCAAATCTATCAAGAAATTCAAGAGGTTGTGAGGAATGCAAGCAAGTAGCCGTTCCCTTCGTCTAATGGGAACCATCATAGAAACTAAAATATGGCACCCAGATGCAGAACCGGTTTTGGATCAGGTCGAAGAGCTACTTTATCTTTATAAAGACCGATTCTCTGCCAATGATTTGACGTCAGAATTGATGGAGGTCAATCTAAACGCTGGTGTTCAAGCAGTTCCCGTTGCCGATGACCTGTATGAATTGATTAAACTGGGCAAAGAACACAGTCTGGCTCAGGGATCTTTTTTGAATATTACCATCGGTCCCCTTGTGCAAAGCTGGCGGATTGGATTTAGCGATGCCAAACTTCCAACCCAAGAAATGATCAGTGAAAAACTCCGACTCATCAATCCAAGTGATATCGAACTTGATGACCAAGAGCAAACGGTCTATCTAAAAAAAGAAGGCATGGCCATTGATCTGGGTGCTCTTGCTAAAGGATATGTAGCAGATAAGATTGTCGACTTCTTGAAAAGAATAGGTGTGGAGGCTGGACTGATTAACCTGGGAGGCAATGTCTTAACTTTCGGTCAGGCTCCACATAATCCAGATGGTTGCTGGCGAATTGGGATTCAGGATCCTCAGAAAACACGAGGTGAAAATGCTCTCGTCCTCAACATAGGAGAGGAGTCAGTTGTCACCTCTGGCATTTACGAAAGAACCCTAACGGTAGATGGTCAGAGCTATCATCACATTTTAAGCTCTCAAACGGGTTATCCTATCCAAAGTCAGCTGGCCAGTGTGACCATCGTGTCAAAAAACTCTGTCGATGGTGAAATTTGGACGACCAGACTGTTCGGTCAGGAGATAAATCAGATTTTGAAAGAAGTTGAAGAGACGGATGGTCTTGAGGCGGTTTTGATAGGTCTTGATGGGAAGATTTTTGTGACCTCAGGACTTTCTGAAAAAATACTGGCAGGTAAGGAGCGGATTTCAGACAGTTTGGGCAGCCCATCAAGAGGGGGATTTGGGGCAAGAGTAACTTCTGACCTTGCTTCAGGTGCTTCCGTACTATAACTTGAAAAAATACCCGTGTTGTAAAATGAAGTGCAACAAAAAAGACATGTTCGTCTGATATACTAGAATTCCCCAACTCAGTATAGAAAGCAGATGAAC
>NZ_JAVIHI010000034.1:0-21691 GCF_036680365.1 Streptococcus sp. SS-4456
ACATCGCTTTGAATATTGAAAAAGAGAGAACGAAGTTCGTCCTCTCTAGGTGTTAGCTTTTCATCTACCCACTACAGTTGACAAAGAGCCCTTATGTATCAAAAGATATTATTTAGCACCAAGTGCTGCTACTGTGATGTAGTTGTATGGTTTGTTGAAGTGTGGCAAGAAGAACAAGTCAGTCAATGCCAATTTCTCAATTGTTACACCTTCTTGGATTGCCAATGAGAAGAGGTGGATACCCAATGAGATATCTTCACGAGCTGCCATTTGAGCACCAAGGATACGACGTGAATCTTTATCGTAAACGATCTTGATAGTTACTGGGAAGTTACCATGCTCCATGAATTCTGGTTTTTGGTTGTCAGTTACTTCAGTAACAGCAGCGTTCAATCCAAGACGAGTAGCTTTTTCAAGTGTCAAACCTGTTGATACAAGGTTAAGACCATAGATAGAGATACCGTTAGAACCTTGTACACCGATACCTTCAAGGTCAGTACCACAGATGTTGTGAGCCGCTACGATACCAGTACGTACTGCGTTTGAAGCCAATGCAATGTAGCTTGTGTCGCCAGTAGCGTTGTCGTAGATAGTTGCACAGTCACCGATAGCGTAAACGCCTGGAATTGAAGTTTCTTGGCGTTTGTTTACAAGGAAGGCACCGTTACGGAAACGCTCGATTCCTTCACCTGCAAATGCAGTGTTTGGACGGAAACCAACAGCCAAGATAACCATGTCAACATCGTATTCGTTCTTGTCAGTGATGATTTTTTCAACTTTACCGTTACCAGCAACTTCTTGAACTGTTTCACCGAAGGCAAGTTTGATACCGTTGTCTTCCATGTTTTTAGCCATAAGGTCTGACAAGTCGCGGTCATAGTAACCAGCCAAACATGTGTCTACAACGTCGATAAGGATAACTTCTTTACCTTTACGTTGGAAAGCTTCAGCAAGTTCAACACCGATGTAGCCAGCACCAACAACTGCTACGCGGTTGATGTCTTTGTTTTTCAATTTTTCAATAACATCTGCTGAGTTTTGGTACAATTTAACGAATTGCAAGTTTTCAAGAGTTGCTTCAAATTCAAGAGAACCTTCTTTGATTGCAGCACCTTTAATTGGTGGCAAGATTGGTTGTGAACCTGTAGCAAAAAGAAGTTTGTCGTAAGCTTCAACGTGCTCTTGACCGTTTACAAGTGCAGTAACTGTTTTTGCTTCATAGTCGATAGCTGTAACAGGTGACTCCATGTAGACTTTAGCGCCCATGCTTTCCAACTGCTCTTTATCTGAGTAGAAAAGTCCTTCTGGACCGGCAATTTGCTCACCAATCCACAAAGCCATACCACAACCCAAGAATGAGATGTTTGAGTTTTGGTCAAATACAACGATTTCGTTTTCTTGACCGTAGTTTGTCAACATAGTTTTGATTGCGGCAGTACCTGCGTGGTTAGCACCGACAACAACGATTTTAGACATAAGTAAAATCTCACTTTCAAAATAAATATTTTTTTACATCATCTATTATACTACACATTTGTTACCGATTTCAAAATTTTTGCTCAGAAAATCACATTTTTTTCTTTAAACCTGTTGCTAAGCCTTAAAAGCAGCCTAAACATAGTCTACATTGTAGCCATTATTTTTTAAATCATTGCCAAAGACAGGTTGTCAACATAAAAAATCCCATAGGCACGAACTACGGGATTCAACTAGTTAGATTGGGATTAACTAATTTGATTATAAGCTAATGGTTGGTTGTTTACAAATACTTTTTAAATATAGATTGTTATAGCTTTTGACTATAACAAAAAGAGCAGGGAAGAAAGTTAACTTCGCCACTCTCCATATCTTTTCTTTATCGAATTTGCTCAAAGCGCAAATGAACGACAATCTTGTCCGCATAGCCATTACGTTCCAAATCACGTTGCAAACGATAGGAAATATAATGTTCAGCAATGGTAATATAGCCTGCATCCAACAACCGATGTTCAACTTGTGACTGAACCATGCTGATGGTTGGACGTTCTGTATGAGCTTCTTCCAAGTCTAGCACGACTTTCTTCGTCACTTGTGCCAGGTTCTTCCGCCATGTATCGTCGATTACATATACAGTTTGAGCTGCCTTAATAATGGCTTGGTAAATCTTTTCGGGGTCAAATTCTACAATTTCACCACTTCGTTTAATAACCTGCATATCTAACTCCTTTCCGGTTTTCAGTAAACCCTTTCATACTATAATTATCTACGTTTTTAAGCATTTTGTCAAGTTTCCTTTTCATAAATTGGTCTAACATTATTTTTCCTCAAACCAATTCTTATGTTATAATGTAGCTATCAATAAAAAAAGGAGAAATATATGACTTCTGCAATGCCAAAGCGTCAAGAAATTGATGTGCAATTAACTTGGAATACTGATTTGCTATTCCCAACACCTGAAAATTACAAAGAACAATTGGTTGCTTATACAAATCAAGTCACTGCCTTCGAAACAAACTTCAAAGGAAAACTAACAGACAAGGAAACCATAGTAGCTGCTCTCAAAGAATATGAGAAAATCGTTATTCTGGATAGCCGACTTTCTCACTATGCCTTCCTTCCTTTGGAAGTCGATAAGATGAATACTGAATTGGCGAGCCTGGCCAACGAATATGACCTCGTTTCTGCCAAGGCACGTCCTCAACGAGATTTCCTCTATTCAGAACTTGGTCAGTTAGATGAAGCCTTTCTACTTGAATTAAAAGAAGAACAACCACAATGGGCTGCATTCTTTGATGGTATTCTCCGTGACAAACCGCATCAACTCCATCCGCTACAAGAAGAACTTTTATCAAATTTTGCACCAACATTTGGTCAGCCCTATAACAACTACGGTGTGACCAAGTTTGAGGACATGACCTTTGACAACTTCGAAGCAAATGGTGAAACACTTGGTAATAGCTATGTTCTCTTTGAAAATGATTATGAGCTCAGCCATGATACCGAAATCCGTCGCAATTCAGCTGCTGGTTTCTATTCAACCTTGAAAAAATACAAGAATACAACTGCAGCGACATATTTATCTCATATCAAGAATGAGCAAATCGAAGCTCGCTTGCGTGGATTTGACAATACCATAGACTTCCTCTTGCATCGTCAAAACGTATCCCGTGACCTATTTGATCGTCAGATTGATGTCATCATGAAGGAATTGGCTCCACACATGCGTCGCTATGTGAAATTGGTTGCTAAGGCTCATGGTTTGGATAAAATCACTCATGCTGACTTGAAAATCAGTCTGCCTTCTGAATACAACCAACGCATTACTCCTGAAGAGTCCAAGCAATTCTTGATTGACTGCTTGGGCCTTCTTGGTGAAGATTATGTGAAAATGATTGAACAATCATTTGATGAGCGTTGGATCGACTTTGCCCAAAACGAAGGCAAGGCTACAGGTGGCTTCTGTGCTACACTTTACGACGGACCATCCTATATCCTACTTTCATGGACAGGATTGATGAACGAGGTCTTGGTATTGGCTCACGAATTAGGACATGCTGGTCATTTCCAATGGGCGAAAAAACAAAGTGTCCTCAGCTACGATCCATCCCTCTACTTCATCGAGGCGCCTTCTACTGCTAATGAAGTCTTGACATGTAACACCCTTTTGAAAAACAACCAAGACCCTGGCTTCCAGGCTTACTTGATTAGCGAACTGATCAGCCGTACTTACTTCCACAACATGGTTACTCACTTGCTTGAAGCAGCCTTCCAGCGTGAAGTCTACACTCGTTTGGACAATGAAGAATACCTCAACGGTGATATTCTCTGCCAAATCAAGTTGGATGTCATCAAGGAATTCTGGGGTGAAGACTTTGAAATCGGTGACGATGCAGGTCTTATCTGGATGCGTCAACCGCACTACTACATTGGTTTGTATCCGTATACCTACTCAGCTGGTTTGACCATCGGTACGGCTATGGCGAAACAATTGGAAGAACATCCTGAAGAAGTTGTTGAAAAATGGTTGGAAACCTTGTCACTGGGTGCTAGCCTTTCTGCTCAGGACCTTGCTAAACACGCTGGTGTTGACGTTTCAACAGATCAACCACTTAAAGAAACCATCGCCTACGTTGGTTCATTGGTTGACAAATTAGAATCCTTAATCTAAGACACATAAAAGACTTGAACAACTTGTTCAGGTCTTTTTGTCTATTCTTTCTTGATACCAATTTCCCACATAGGTCAATTCATCCTGACTTAAAAAATGTCCCTTGTCAAAACGAACTAGATTGGCTCTGGGAAAAGCTGCCGCTTGCCAGTCATCTACAAGATTTTCAAGAGCGACTTGGTCGACGAGTTGGTCATTCTGCCCCAGTGTAAATAAAATCTCTGCTCTGCTATTTTCCATAGGAAAAGCATAATCTAAGGCTGAAGGGTGGAGCAAGATATAATTGTCCGCCAGGTTTGACTGCTTGGTTAACAAGCCCATGATAAAGTTGGCACCGTTTGAGAATCCAACGAAGGTAACCTGCTGGTAGGGCTGATTGTCTATATCCTGCCAAAAATCCAGAAAAGCCAACAAGCGCATTTCAACATCGACAAGATCCAGCTGACCGTCAATGAGAGGTGCAAAGAAACGCCTTTCCCTGCCTTGACCCCAACTGCCATCCAAGGAAAGGACAGAAGCTTTTGGATCTAACTGTTGGCGCAGAAAGAGCATGGAGTCCTTATTGCCGCCTGTTCCGTGGAAAAATACCAAAAGACGAGGACTGGTCCCTTTGATAAAGTGATAATCCATACTTCATTTCTCCTAATAACGTTGGGAGAGATTTTTTTCGATATCCTGTCTGTCCTCTTCAAAGAAACTTGGCAAGAACAGTTCAACTTTATCTAGCAGCTTATCTTGTCTTGGCATGGCAGCCTCTCTTTCGCCAGCCATGGTCGCAACCTCAAACATGAGATAATTGGGCGTTCGAAAGTACAAGGAATGCATGAAATCTCGATTGATAATCCCAGAATGTGGACGATTGATGAGATTTAAGCGACTAATCAGGTCTTCCAAGTCGGACTCATCTAAGACACCAAATGCGATATGATGAATGGCCCCGACTCCCATCACACTAATTGGCGACTCTTGGTCAAGTATCAAATACAGGCGATGCTGGAAGGTGTTATCAAAGAGCAGAGAAATCACTAAATTATCTTCAAAAACAAATCGACTTTCCTCGACAAAACCAAAAGTCTCTGTCAGTAAAGATAACAATTCCTTTTCTTCACGAATCCGCATATGTAGACTGGCGATGCCAAGAATAGCGTATTCTGACGGAATGTCATCCGCTTCAGACGGAAACATTTCTCCGATAACGTCATGATAGGTCAAGCCAAGCAACTGCCCATCTTCATCTCGGAAATTCAGAATATGCCCATTTCCAAAAGCCTGAATTCCTTCATTTTCCACTTCAAACTCTGTCAGTCTTTTCTGCCAAAATTCTAATGCCTCAAAATTTTTTACCAAAAAAACAGTTCTTTCCAAACGATTGGTTCCGTTTCTATGACTGGGATGGTTAGGCATATCAAAAATGGTGTATTCCGTTCCAAAACGACCTTCATCATCACCGAAAAAGAGATGATACATGCTTGAATCTTCTTGGTTGACTGTCTTCAAGGTCAATTTCAAACCTAGATTATGATGATAAAAATGATAGGCTTGATGTATGTTTCCTACCAAACTTGAAATGTGATGAATACCTGTATTGTTCATAGCTTTACCTCGATATTTAATATGAACGTATTTTATCACTAACTAGTTATACAATCAAGAAAAATGCACAAAGAAAACACCTGAATGACTTCAAGTGCTTCTTGGAGATTATATGAAAAAGATGATTTTATTATAAGTTACTATCCTTAAAATATTCTAAACCAAAAACAACTAGAAAAATATTCTAGCTGTTTGTTTCTATTATAAAAAGAATGATAGTATGAGACCACCTAGGATACCACCTACAAGTGCCGCTAGGATGTTATTGGTTGCTTTACCAACTTTACCACCTCTGGCTGCTGAAGCTACGAAGACACCTACTCCTGCAGCCAATCCCATATCGACCCATGCATCGCCAGATTGAGACATTAAACCAACACCGTGATTGAGGCACCAAACTGTACCAACAACCATTGCTGCTGCCAACCAACCACCAATTGGTCCGAAATGTTCAACCATTTTTCCCCATGTTAATCGAATAACAAATGGGAAAATAAAGGCACCTACAAGTGTTGCTATTGCTTGTTGAATTGTCATGATTTTCCTCCTAATCTTTTTCCATATCTTCTTCAATCTTAGCAGCTACCAAGCCACCGATAGTTGCGCCAACAATAATCAAAAGAATAGTAGGCAGAGAATCTGCAATGGTGCCAAAACCTTTCAAAAATGCATCTCGAAAAATACCACAGATAGCAATCCCAAGCCCCATATCAACGAAAGCTGAATCAGCATCATGTTTAATCAGACCTAGGTAGTGGTTCATGTACCACATTGGGCCGATGATGATAAATGCTGCGAAGAATCCTCCGATAATGCCATAGGCTTCTGCAAAGGCTCCCCAAACACTCATGACAATCATACCAGCAATCATGTAACCGATTGTAGAACGTAAAAATTTCATAATTCCTCCTTTGGATATTCTAATCTACCACCTTGTAAATCAGATAAATTGTTTATGCTTGTTTCAAGTATGTTAAATCATTCTTAACGAGAGTATCAGCCAACAATTGTTCTTGTTGTGCCACTTCTTCTGCTGACCAAGCATAATAAGCCGCCATTTCTTTAATAATTTCAGGTGCTACTGCATCCAATTGTTCCCTCATGAAGAGCATATAATTGGTACGGCGGAGAAGATAATCCACTACTGTCAAGGTCATTTCTTCCTTCATAGCATAGTGAAGAGAAAGCAAATCACGCTTGTTAAGGGCAGACACAGCCTCTACTTTATGGTTCAGGGCAAAGACTTTTGGAGCATTTGATCCGTACAAGTTAGCAAGATAGAGGGCGTCATCGTAGTCCAAACCTTTTTTCACACCTAATTGAGCCAAGTGTTCGATTTCTTCTGCTACATTAGCTGGGTTCAATTCACCACCAGATACAGGATAGGTCTTAGAATTGATGAGTTTAAAGCTACGACCATGTTCTTCTTTGAGGATGTCTGCTACTTTTTCAATTGCACCTTCTGCCATCTTACGGAAATCGGTAATTTTACCACCGGCAAGTGTGAGCAAACCATTCTCATCACGGTCAAGGGCAGAACCACGCGATACAGCAGACGGATCCAAGTGTTTTTCAGAAACACTACCTTCCAGATGAGTCAAATCGTGTTCCACATCATCACGGGTCTTTTCATTGTTCAAATAACCTTTGACGGTTTCAATCAAGCTGTTGAAACTATCGTCACTGAGTTTTCCATTATTGCCACCATTGTAGTCAGAAGCACCATTTCCTGACAAGAGTGGACGAAGACCTGCCCAGCCACTTTCAATATCATCCAAGGTCAAGTTTGCTTCTGGGAAGCGATTATTGACAATATCCAATAGATAATCGACATCTTCTTGAGTGACCATTGGATTTGCCAAATCGCCTGTATAGTCCGTATCTGTCGTACCAAAATAGGTTTTGTTTTCACGAGGAAGAACAAAGACCATACGGCCGTCAGCATGACCAGTGTCAAAGTAGGTTGGTTGAGGCACAGACAAACGAGAGCTATCGACAACTAGGTGCACACCCTTGGTTGGACGCATCTGGAGAACACCTGAGCCTTCTCCTCCAAGATTACGCACTTCGTCACTCCATGGTCCTGTTGTATTGATGACCAAACGCGCACGGATTTCAAAGGTGCTGTCTGTCAGCAAATCACGAGCGACGATACCGACAACTTTTCCAGCCTCATCTTTGATGAATTTCTCAGCTTTGACACGGCTGGCAATCAAGGCGCCGTCTTTTGCTGCACGTTTGATGTTTTCAATTACCAGACGAGCATCATTGTTACGGAAGTCAAGATAAACTCCTCCACCAAGTAAGCCTTCTTTTTTCAAATGTGGTGCTCGTTCCAGCACTTCTTCTCTTGTCAACACCTTATTAGCAAGGTCCGTATTGTTAACTCCAGCCAAGAGATCATAGAGATCCATAGCCACTTTCAAGCGGAAGAGGCTAAAAGTAGATCCTTCTTCATCATAGACAGGTAAGAGCATTGGATCTGGTTTTGGAATGTGAGGAGCAATGTTTTGCACTACTGCACGTTCTGAAACTGTATCAGAAACTACCTCTACATCAAATTGTTTCAGGTAACGTAGTCCACCGTGAACCAATTTAGTTGAACGGCTAGAAGTCCCTTCGGCAAAGTCCTGCATTTCAATCAAGCCAGTTTCCATGCCACTAGCAGCGGCTTGGAGGGCTACACCAGCCCCCGTAATACCACCACCGATAACCAGAAGGTCCAACTGTCTATCCTGCATTTTTTCAATCGCTAAGCGACGTGTTTCTTTTGAAAATTCCATGTTTTCACACTTTCTTCTTTACTCTTCATCTAGTTGTGCAAATAATTGCGTTGCAGCAACAGCTTTTTTCCAACCCTTGTAGAGCTGTTCTTTACGGGCTTCATTCATTGCTGGCTGGAAGGATTGACCAACTGCATTCAATTCCTTCAATTCATCCAAGTCCTTCCAGAAACCAACTGCAAGACCTGCTAGGAAGGCTGCACCAAGTGCGGTTGTTTCCAAGTTTTTAGCGCGAGCAATCTCGATACCAAGAATATCAGCCTGGAACTGCATAAGAAGGCTGTTCATGGCAGCACCGCCGTCTACTTTCAAGACAGAAATGTCAATTCCTGAGTCAATCTGCATGGTATCAATAACATCGCGTACTTGGTAGGCAATGGATTGGAGGGTTGCTTTCACAAAATCTTCCTTGGTTGTTCCACGCGTCAAGCCAAAGACTGAACCACGCGCATCCGAATTCCAATAAGGAGCTCCCAAACCTGTAAAGGCTGGTACAACATAGACCTCATCATTGCTAGTTGATTTGCGAGCCAACTCTTCAGATTCTGGTGATTCTTTAACCATCCGCATACCGTCACGAAGCCATTGCACAGCTGATCCTGCGATAAAGATTGACCCTTCGAGTGCATAGTAAACTTTTCCGTTGATACCATAACCGATAGTGGTCAAGAGGCTATTCTCAGATAGCTGCATTTCCTCACCAGTGTTCATAACGATGAAGGAACCTGTTCCATAGGTATTTTTCACCATACCTGGTTCAAAGGCCAACTGTCCAAAGAGGGCTGCTTGTTGGTCACCTGCCATACCTGAGATAGGAACTTCTGCTCCGTAGAAATGGAATGGAGCTGTGGTACCATAAACTTCTGAGTTGGAACGTACTTCTGGCAACATAGCTTTTGGAATATTGAGGAGGTCAAGGATTTCATCATCCCACTTGAGTTCCTTGATATTGTAAAGCATGGTACGAGCTGCGTTAGAGTAGTCCGTTACATGACACTTGCCATTGGTCAATTTCCATACCAACCAAGTATCAATAGTGCCAAAGAGGATCTCTCCTTTTTCTGCACGTTCTTGAGCTCCAGGAACTTGGTCCAAAATCCAACGAACTTTTGTAGCTGAGAAGTAAGCATCAATGACCAGACCAGTTTTCTTATGGAAAAGGTCTGCATACCCATCTTGTTTCAACTGTTCTGCAATATGTGCTGTCTGACGGGATTGCCAGACAATAGCATTGTAGATTGGAAGTCCAGTTTCCTTGTCCCAAACAACTGTTGTTTCACGTTGGTTAGTAATCCCAATCCCTTCAATCTGGTCTGGACGAACACCACTTTCAATAAAGGAACCTGCAATAACAGACTGTACAGAATTCCAAATCTCATTGGCATTGTGTTCTACCCAACCTGGTTTAGGGAAGATTTGTGTGAATTCTTTTTGGTAGCTACCCACTTTTTCACCTTTTTTGTTAAAGATGATGGCGCGTGAGCTTGTTGTACCTTGGTCGATGGCCATAATGTATTTTTCTGCAGACATTTCCTGTCCTCCTTGTAGGTTTATCTTATTTTTGAAAGCGTTTCCGACTTCCTTGTGATTTTATTGTAATCTATTTTTCGAAAATAATCTTATCAATTTTTTTACTATTTCAAAAAAAACTGATAAAGTTGTCGTCTTTTAGGAGCAAAAGAAAAACTTCCTAGAAACTAGAAAGCTTTTCACCGCCGTTCGATCCGAAACTGCTTGCGTTCGACCAACCGTTTAGACTGCTCTAACTTGCTCTGATGAATGGTCTGAATAAGGCCCTTTACATCCTTCAACTCCTGAGCAGTTGGCAAACCATAGATATGATAAGATGGATCTTGCTGCCAAGGATAATCATGGCAAATAACCAGATCATAGGATTGGTCTGATTGGACAGGCTCGATTTGAATTGATCGATTGCGTTCTAAGAACTGACATAAGACATGTAAAATGGGAGAACTAATGACAGACGGATAACTGGAGGCCCACCCAATTTTCACCATGGTTGGCTCCACCTGCATAAAATATGAAAATAATTGCGTCAAAGATAGCAAATGGCTGGTGGCTGGGGCTTGCCTTCGCCCAAAAATCTCCTCAGATACATGGTGCAAGATACTAGAAGCAGCCTCTTGCATGAAAAAATCATAGCTAGCCAACTCATCAAAGCCACTATCGATGCAGGAAGTGAAAAAATAGAGCTGACTAAAAACCTGATTGAGATGATATAGTTCGCCTTCTTCCACTGTCAAATCTGTCTTCAAGAGAATTTTTACCCGTTGAAAGGCCCAACTAGTTGCTTCCATAATGGGGCCACCGAAGCCCAAGACCTGTTCTAATTGATGGGCTGCCACTATCCCTTGACTAAACAAGAAGGCAAAAACAGACATGGTGTCCCCCTCTTGAAAGGAAGCGGATGCTTGCTGGCGTAAGGTTAAAAAGAGCTGGCGTAGGTGACGGTAAAATTTATGTTGTTCATAGGGTGCCATTAACTGATAAACTGCCTGGAAATCCAAATCCTTCAATCGCATTCTTTTCTGGACAATCATCAACCAGAGAGCCAACTGATGGGCCTGTCGAGGATTAAACTGGGATTGATAAAAGCGTTCAAAAATCGGCAGATGAGCAAGTTGCTCCCTAAAGACCCGATCTTGTTCTAATTCCTTGAAAGGCCTAGTCAGCCAGAATAATTGATAATAAAAATAGCGAATTTGCAACTCACTCCCCCGCAAACGACCGTTCCGCATACTCACCTGAAACTCTTTCAGAACTTTGTTTAATGTCGAAAGGTGTCTGTTCAAAGTAGCTTCACTCAACAATAATTCTTGAGCCAACATGGGAATAGAGCATTCGTTTTTATCAAAAAAATAAAGTAAAATCTGGTACTTGATACTGGTTCTAAAGAGATAGGCAAACAGGTCTTGTCTGGATAAATTAGCTCCGCGTTGTAAGACAATTTCCTCTTCTATAATCTGAAAGACAAGACCAAACTGCTCCTCTTTAACCTCTTCAGAGAAACTTTCTATGTAGCGTAACAAGGTAGATTTGGACAGATGGAGCTGCTGGGCAACTTCCTTTATTCCAATAGGTGCAACGGACTTGCGCAAGAGAAGAAAGAGCTGGTAAATAGCGCGCTCACGTTTTTCTAATAAATCTAGAATATGCACACAATCACCACCTATTCTTGATCAGATTTTTGCCAGAAATACTGATTGGCTGCTTCCATAATGAATGGTTGCAGATCGGTTCTTCCAGGCAAACAGAGCCAAGCTTCTTGTAGCAAATCTTCCACCGTCATTTCCTTAGAGATGGCAAGAGCAAGAACATTCATCTGTGCCATGTGGTCAGAGGAAGATACCAATTGACCACCAAGAATACGTCCATCCTCTCGACTGACCACCATTTTGAAGTCTATTTCTTTTTCATCCCACTGGCTGAATGGTTGCCGGATGCGAATAGCGTCTGTGTCCAACCACAGGTTTGCTTCCCTTTCCGTCAGACCTACGCTAGTCAGATTATAGCCAAACACATGGGTGGAGACAATGCGTTGAACAGGCTTTAAGCGCTTCTTCTTAGCCAGAAGATTTTCAGCAACCAGACGCCCTGTCAGCATAGCATGGTTAATCATGGGCAGATAGGCCTGCCCAAACATAGTAACAGGCATCCGGATTAAATCTCCTACCGCAAAAATTCCAGACTGACTGGTTTCAAGATAGTCATCCACCAGAATACTACCATCTGTATGCAGGTCCACTAATCCTTCCACCAAATCTGTATGGGGTCTAAAATTGGTACCCAAAAGAACAAAGTCAGACAGGTAGGTTCCCTGCAAACTGCTTAACTGGACTTGACCCAACTCATTCAAGTTAACTTCATTAACTGTTTCCGAAAAATGATAGTCCAAGCCTATCCGTTCGAATTCATTCCAGATGAAGTCGACCATTTCCCGATCGAAATACTTGGCCAGGGGCCATTCTTGCGACTCTATCAATCTAAGCTTTAAAGGGAAACGACTGAGTGCTTCTAGGCTTTCAAGCCCAATTTGGCCAGCACCTATTACCGTCACATTTTCTGCCTCTCCGAACTTTTCAAAACACTTTTGAGCTTGAGCAATGGATTTACTGGTCAAAATCTTTTCCGACAGGTCAACCGATTGGTGTTCCCAAACTTGTTGGGCACCCATAGCTAAAATGAGATAGTCGTAGGGTAATTCTCGCGTGCGTTCTTCTTTTTTTAGCCTTATTTTTTTAGATACGGATTCTATGGAAATGCATTCCCATCCAAGTAAGAAATGAACGGCCGACTGCTCTAGCCCCTCAAAATAGCAAATCCTTGCTTCTTCCCAGCTTGAAATTTCTCCTTTTACTTTCCAATTGAGCGCATTGGGAAAATAACCAATACTTTCTTCCTTATCGATCAAGTAAATCGTCGCTTGTGGATAGCGTTTCTGGCATTCCATTGCAGCTGTCAAACCAGCAAATGAAGCACCAATAATTATAATATTCATCCTGATTCCTCCCTTATCCTCCATTATAGCATTGACAAGGCAAATTCTTATTGAAAAGGTTTACATATCCATACAAAAAAGCACACCTATTTTATGATGTGCTTGAATAAATCTAAATAAAACGTCGAAAATGGCAGCTGAAGCCCTGGATATCCTCACATTTGAGTTTCTAGGCTCGGGTTAAAAACGTCCACTGGACATTGCTCGCTCTCTTGTTTCTTGGCTCGCGTTAAAACAGTCTATCCGTAGACTGTTTTAATAATCCGGTCTTACAACTCCTGTCACAGTTGCTTTGGTTGCTTCGTAATCGCCGTCAACGACGACTTTGATAATGCGTTTTGCGTCTTCTTCTGGACAAGGTACCAATGGTAAGCGGAGTGGTCCAACTTCAAATCCCATGTAATTGAGAACTGCCTTGACTGGTGCAGGACTTGGATAAGAGAATAAAGCATTAACTTTCGGAATAAACTTGCGTTGAATGGCTGCCGCAGTTCTGATATCTTGCTGCTCAATAGCAGTAAACATCTCATACATTTCATCACCATTGGTATGGGATGCAACGGAGATTACACCATCAGCACCCAGGTTCATGGCATGGAAGGCATCGCCGTCCTCACCAGTATAAACTAAGAAATCCTCGGGCTTATTTTCAATCAAGTAGGCCATATTGGCAAGACTGGTACACTCTTTGACACCGATAATATTAGGATGTTCCGCCAAGCGCAACATGGTTTCAGGCGTCATTTCAACGACAACACGTCCTGGAATATTGTAGATAATAATTGGCAAATCAGAAGCATCCGCAATAGCCTTGAAGTGCTGGTACATTCCTTCTTGAGAAGGCTTGTTGTAATAAGGCACGATGGCAAGACCTGCCGCAAAGCCACCGAAAGCCGCAACTTCCTTGGCAAACTCAATGGAGTCACGGGTATCATTGGTACCGATACCTGCAATCAAAGGGACACGACCATTGACAATCTTTTGTACTGCCGCAAATAATTCCAATTCTTCCGCGTGTGTAAGAGTTGGACTTTCGGCAGTTGTGCCTGCCAACAAAATCCCTTCCGTATGATGAGCCAACAAATGCTCAACCAATTCTGGTAACACATCATAGTTAATAGCTCCGTCCTCTTTAAAGGGCGTAATCATAGCCGTAATAATTTTTACATCACGCAAATCTTGAATAGACATATCTCAACCTTTCTACAACTGAATGCCACAATAAAATCATCAAAAGCCAAGCCCTTAACATCTAAGCTTTTAATTTTTTGAAAATACGATAGCTATTGACAAAGAAAATCATACTCACTGCTAGGAATGCTAGAGCGACTCCAGTAGCACCCACTAAAGAATAAATCCAGTAAATAAAGCGTGGGAGGAGTTTTTCTCCACCTGTTTCTTCCCAAACTAACAAATCTTGCCTGATAATGAATCCATAGACGGCAACTACAAGACCCAAAACGGTACTGAAGAAAATTTGTACCTTTGGGCGTTGCTCCATTTTCTTAGCAATATTATCATTCATTTTTCAATCTCCTAAACCTAGTCCTTATTTCAACTCAAATTTCAATTCTGCGGTTGGACGAACAAGACCACGTTCATGGAGAGTTTCAGCGATTTGAACTGAGTTCCAAGCTGCACCCTTTAGTAAGTTGTCAGAAACAACCCACATGTGAATACCATTTTCCTTATCCAAATCCTTACGAATACGACCAACGAAAGTATCACGGCTACCAACTGCGTTAATAGCTTGCGGATAGACTTGATTTGCCACATCATCTTCTAAAACAGCACCTGGGAAGGCTGCGATAGCTGCTTTCACTTCATCAATCGGAGCAATTTCCTTGGTTTCAATGTAAACAGACTCAGAGTGGGCAGACAAGACTGGGATACGGACACAGGTTGCAGAAACGGCAATACTGTCATCTTCCATGATTTTCTTGGTTTCTTTTGTCATCTTCATCTCTTCATAAGTATAGTCATTTTCAGTGAAGAGGTCGATTTGAGGAATAGCGTTAAAGCCAATTGGGTAGTGCTTCTTATCACCACCAGAAGGAAGAATGTTGGCTTCTACTGCTTTTGGCTCTACTCCATCATTCAATACAGAGCGAAGCTGAGCTTGTGTTTCCAAAATAGCTCCCATACCAGCACCAGAAACCGCCTGATAGGTCGATACGATAATCCGCTCTAAGCCCCATTTCTTACGAACAGGTTCAAGCGCAACCATCATCTGAATAGTTGAACAGTTAGGACAAGCAATGATACCATTGTGGGCATCTAATGCGTGAGCATTTACCTCTGGAACAACCAAAGGTACATCTGGATTTTGACGGAAATATGATGTGTTATCAACGACAACTGCACCAGCTTTCACAGCATAAGGAGCGTACTTAGCAGATGTAGATCCACCAGCTGAGAAGAGGGCAATATCCACTCCTTCAAAAGCTGTCTCTGTTGTTTCTTCGATAACAATATCTTGTCCCTTGAACTGCAAGGTCTTACCTGCTGAACGAGCAGAAGCCAAGAAACGTACTTTATCGATTGGAAGTGTTGACGCTTCCAACATTTTAATCATTTGGGCACCAACTGCACCAGTCGCACCAACAACAGCTACTACATAAGCCATAAAAAATCTCCTTTAGATCAATTCTTCAAAATTTTCTAAAAATTTGTTATTTCATAATTATACCATAATTTTATAAAATGAAAAGACTGGAATACAAAAAAGCCCACCATAAAGGTGGGCCAGGGCATCGTTTCCGATGAGAATAGAAGGTTCACACAACTATTCAAGGTCCGCTCCTGCGTTTCAATTAAATGAAGACCTCCCTAGCGTCGAATGTGACAAAGTCACTACTCGGCTCATCGCATGAATCTATTCTACCATAATCTCAAGGATTTGCAAGCCTGATTACTCCAGTCGTTCTTGAATGGTTACTTGTACTCTATCACCAACCTGTTTTCCAATAGCCGCTCGAATAGCCTTTTGAATGCCAATAATGTAACAGATATTTCCTGCTTCATCCTTGACTCCCATATTAACAATAGAGCCATGATAAACAAGGCCATCAAAAGTAGCCTCTACCTTTACTCTTCCCTTTCCAAATTCCTGACGAATGTCATAGGGAAAAATAACGTAGGCTCCGCCCTTATCTGGAACAGGGTGGATAGTTGCTTCAAATTCATATACTTTAGACAAGATTCCTCCTAAATGTACTTACTAGCTTCACGAATGGACAAGCCTGCCATTTGGGAGCTGTACTTTTTTAGAAAAGCCCGTACCCAGTCAGGATTGGTCTTGGAATAATCTCGCAAACTCCAGCCAATCGCCTTATTGATGAAAAATTCAGTCTGATTGAGATTGTTGACCAAAATCTTCTCAAGAAGTTCTGTATCAGTCTTTTCTTTTTGCAGGAGTTGGTGGTCAATGGCAATTCTCCTCAACCAGAAATCATCATCCACACTCCATTCTAAAATGGTCTGCTTGGCCTCTGGATTGTCCAAAACAATCTTACCTACTAATTTATCCAGACCGTCAATACTATCCCACCAAGACTTGGCCTGGGCTAATTTTTTCAAGCGAGGCAGGTCAGCTAAAACCAAGTCCTTTTTCTTTGTAACCAGATAATCAATAGCAATATACTGAAACTCACGGTAGGGTTTGACCCAGCAAGCCTCTACAAAATCCCAATCAATTCCCTGAACCTTGAAATCTTTGAAGAACTGCTTGGCGATCTGTCTGCGGTCAGGCGTTCGTACACCTAAGAATTCAAAGTTATTTTTCATATAAGCTTTCATAGGCTGGGCTTGACTGGCATCCGCTACCGCCAATAAACGTTTTTCTAATTCATCAATTTTCATTTGCATCACCTACCAAGGATTTTTGAAGCCAGACAATATCGTGCCAGGTATCAAATTTATAACCAACGTTTTTGAAATGTGCTACCTGTTCATAGCCTCTCTTCTTATGAAGAGCAAGCGAGGCTGGATTAGGAAGAGCAATACAGGCTAAAAAGTTCTTAAAGCCATGCGCTTTCAAATCTTCCTCTATGGCATCATATAAAAGACTTCCGATTCCTTTTCCACGTGCCAAATTACTGACATAAACAGACAATTCAACTGTCCAATCGTAAGCAGCACGGGCATAGTAGGTCGATGCATACGCATATCCCACAACTTGTCCTTCTTCTTCTGCAACTAGATAGGGAAATTTCTCCAAGGTCTTTTTAATCCGACTAGCAAAGTCTGCCACAGTCGGCACTTGAGTCTCAAAAGTAATGGCTGTAGTTTTAACATAAGGAGCATAGATAGCCACCAAATCTGCAGCATCCTCTATCTGAGCTGACCGAATGTTTATCATCTAGTTCTCCAACAATTCTCTGTCATAAATAGTATAGTCACAACGGTAGATAATCAAACGTTTACCATCTATCAGTAGTTCTGATGTTTTTGGCGCATCAGAAGCATAAAGGGATACCTTATCACCAACATAGGTCGCTAATGGTGTACCATTTTGCGAACGAATTAAAACAACCTTAGCCTTACCAGTAAAATCATTTTTCAAACTAGAAACCATCCGATTAACCAAGGGAATAGAACGATCATAGTTGGCAATATCTACAGTCGATTGATACTTGGCAAATAAATCCTCCAAGCCCTCTTCGGCAGCAATCAAGGAAGACCCAACATGGTCAATCTCATAATTACCAAGTGTTACCTTCAAAACAGACGAATCCGCATTGGAATAGCCTTCGGCGTCCACTGAGTCAAATTCCTCATTCCGCGAAATCGATAAGGACTTACCAGACATTTCATCTATTAACTGAGAATTCTCATCAAATGTCCGAACTGTCATTTCCAAGCCAATCCATTCTTCCTTGGTATTTTTCCACCAATTTGAAATCGACTGACAGGCTGACAAAGTAAACAAACTTGCGACTAAGACAGCACTAAGTGCTAGTTTTTTATTCCATCTCATATAAAACCTCCAATGGTTGATACCTTATTGTATCATGTTATACAGTAAATACCAAAATTACTTGCAGATAACAATTTTATCCCAGAAAATAGTTTGGCATACTTTATGAAAGCTATTTTGTAAAAGAAAGAGGAAACATAAAATAAATATCAATAAATTCATTTCAAAATTACTATATAATCATTTGACTTTTTGTTTGAAAAGGGTTACATTTTATTTGATATATTAACAAGGAGGAACACTTATGAAGTTACTTGGAAAAGTTGCGCTGATTACTGGTGCTGCATTTGGTCTTGGTAAAGGAATTGCTGAAGTCTACGTAAAAAATGGGGCTCAAATCTGTATGATAGATAGAGATGAAGCCGTTGAGACAACCGCACAAGAATTGCGAGAAAAGTATCATGCAGATATCATTACACATATAGCTGATGTTCGTGAAATAACACAATTACAAGAGGCTGTAAATAAAACGATTGCTGCATTTGGTTCTCTACATATAGCCTGTTGCAATGCTGGAGTCTGTCGATTGGCTCCATTTGAAGAATTTACAGCAGAAATGAGAGATTTCCATATCGATGTAAATATCAAGGGTGTCTGGAATACTTGCCAAGTCGCCATTAAGGAAATGCTAAAAGGAAACGGAGGTAGTATTGTAATTGCTTCCTCAGTAACAGGAGATATTGTGGCAGATCCTGGAGAAGCAGCTTATGCCATGACAAAGGCTGCAACAGTAGGTTTAACTAAATGCTTAGCGGTTGAATATGCTCAAAAAAATATTCGTGTGAACTGCACACAATTAGGCTATGCACGAACACCCATGGTAGAACAGATGGCCTTAGAATCTGACCCTCAAAATCCTGAGCAGATTATTGATGGAATTGCAAAAGCTGTTCCAATGAAACGATTAGCAGACCCTAAAGAAGTTGGAGAATTATTTGCTTTTCTTGGAAGCGATGAAAGTAGTTATATAACAGGGGCTCAAATTGTCATAGATGGAGGAGCTACTCTGCCAGAGACTGTCGATATGGGAGTCTAACGCACAATGTAATTAAAAGGAGAATAACAAGATGAACCATCATCAAGGTATTCTCCTTTTATGCTATAAAAAACCGCCCTATCGGACGGTCACGGTTCATCAAAGAAAAATGGTCACTCGATGAAAATTGACACTAGTCTAGGAAACGAAGCCGCAGATTATACTTGAGTATATCAAGGCAAGTTGACGCCGAATAGTGTTAATTTTCGATGAGTGAAAAGACATCATTCAAGTTCTCAGCCATAGTCGGATGGGTGAAGATTTGAGTTTTGAAGTAGGTATAAGGAATCTTATTGTCAATCGCCATAGCAATCAAGTTAATCAGCTCCTCTGAATTGCGACCAAAGAAAGTTGCACCAAGAACAAGCTTCGTTTCCTTATCCACGATAACCTTGAAAATACCCTTGAGGTCATTGTTGACATGGGCACGAGGCATATTGGCAACAGGCAATTCATTGGCAATGTAGTCGTAACCTGCTGCCTTGGCTTCCTTCTCGGTCAGACCAACACGAGAAAGTACAGGCGTAATAAAGACACTGGTTGGGATTGACTTACGTTGGCTCAAGCTATAAGTTCCAGTCCCATTCAACTTGCCGAAAACGATACGGAAGTCGTCTAGCGATGTATAAGTAAATTGTGGGCCACCATTGACATCACCCACTGCGTAGACACCTGGAACAGTGGTTTCACAGTAGTCATCCACCTTAACAGCACCATTTTCCAAAAGCTCAATCGCCGTATTTTCCAAGCCCAAGTCAGCAGTATTCGGCACACGACCTGTCGCATAGAGGACAGCATCAAAGTTTGCTGTTTCACCATTGACAGTCAGGGCAACCTGCTCTCCTGCTGCAGCCACTTGCTCGATGTTAGCTCCCAGCTCGAAGGTCACGCCAGCTTCTTCCATATACTCCTTGGCTAGCTTAGCAACCACTTCCTCTTCTCTCGGTAAAATAGCAGAGCTGGCTTCATATACTGTCACCTGACTGCCGAGTTTGCTGTAAAGTCCAGCAAATTCAAGTCCAATATTACCACCACCGATAATAGCCAACTTGTCAGGACGAACTTCCAAGTTCTGAATGCCTGTACTATCATAAACGTGAGCTGTATCCAACAAACCTGGAATTGGAAGTACGCGCGACTTAGCACCTGTGTTAATGATAATGGTTTCCGCAGTTAACTGAAGGCTTTCTTCTCCAGCAACTACCTCCACAACCTTGTCAGCTACAAAACGTGCGTGTCCTTGATAAAGGTTGGCACCGCTACCTTTCAAGACTGCTTCATTTTTATTCCGTAAGCGAGTAGTCACAGTTTCCTTTTGCTCCATGACCTGCTCAAAGGTCCAGTTTTTATCCGCTGCTACCAAGAGGGTTTTGGTTGGAATACAACCGATATTGATACAGGTACCGCCAAACATGGCAGGATTTTCCTCGACCAAGGCAACTTTTTTACCTACCGCAGAAAGCTTTCCTGCCAAGGTCTTTCCAGCCTTACCAAAACCAATTACTAACAAATCATACTGTTCCATAAGATTCTCCTTTTATTTTTTCAACATTAGTCTATCAAAAAAGAATATTTTTGACACAATTCTGCTACGGCAGTAGAATTTTAAATCACTTTAGCAAAAAAACAGATAAAAATTAGACAAGATAGCATAACTTTTGCTACAATGTATCCATACACTAATTCGTTAATACAAAGGAGTTTTAAATGTGAAACATATTACACTATTGTAAAACCTATTTCCCCATTCTTTTAGCCAGCTTTGGGTTTGTAAAAGGCTGTCAAATGATATTTGAAGAATTGGCCAAACCAAATGGCATGGAAGCCAAGTATCCCTTGTTTTTACTAACTATCTCTGTTGCCGCCCTTTATATCATTCCCCTGGTCTATTTGATCCGCTACTTGGAAAACCGCTATGCTATTTCCAAAAAAGTCAGTCATTTAAGTTGGATTTTGGGCCTAACTGCCGGAGTAGCTTTTTCAGACTATGGACACGCAGCTATTGGCTACTTTTTACTTGAGATTGTCAAGGTCAGCGATGATTTTCGTTATGACTGGGGGGCTGCTGTTTCTGCCCCGTTTGCAGAAGAGTTTGGGAAGGGCTTGGTTGTTCTCTTAGTCCTACTAATTGCGAAAAAAATGACTGTAAAATATGCCTTGGTCAGCGGTATCATTGCAGGTCTTAGTTTCCAGCTTGTTGAAGACATCATGTTTACCTTCCGCGATATGTTCATGGGTAAACTAGACGGCTTTGAAACCATTATTGGTCGAGTTGGGCAGGCTGGTTGGACCCACTGGGTATTTACCATGCTCTTTGCTATTGGTATGGTGGCACTTTTTACCAAACAAAAAGCCATGTCAACAGTTCAAGGTCTATTTTGGATTGCGGCAAGTATCGGTCTGCACTTTTTCTTCAACTCCCCATTGCATACGGGTATATTGACAACCCTGCTTCCGATGGCTAGTGTCTTGCTGGGACTTCTTGCCTATCGAACAGTTGATCAGTTAACAGAGTAACAGAAAAAATCCGCCAAAGAGCGGATTTTTCAGACTGAAGACAAAGTCCTTAGAATTTATTTTCTAAGGGCTTTTCTTCGTATTTAGGAGTATAATATAATAAAAAGGACTTGTGAGG
>NZ_JAVIHI010000035.1:0-20477 GCF_036680365.1 Streptococcus sp. SS-4456
AATAACCTCCCCCAATCCCCGCCCCATTTCATACTTAATTTTTTATTTACCCCCCCCCCCCCCGAAAAATGCAAGTATATGGCTTGAAAAAATATTCTTGTTCATTTTTAAGCTATTTTTCAAAAAAGAGCAGTTGCACTTTTACAACTACTCTCACATATTCATATCATCAATGTCCCAAATAGTCTTCCCAAATGGCATCAAAGTCTGACATGGAAAAAGCAAAGCTAGCAGATTCTTCCAAAAAACGACTGACCTCATCAAAATTATCTGATTGCTTAGGAAAATCAACTTCCTCAAAAGCATAATCTGCTAAAATCGCAACAGGCTCATTGCTCTTAGGATTGCGTTGGGTCATCAACCAAGAATAAAAACTTCTTCTCACAACTCTTACTTTCTAATATGATTTTCTTCGTAGAGGGCAATATAGCGCTCCATAGACATCTTACTCACCAATTGGCCAATCAATTCATAGGGAATATTCTTGGGATTTTTCATGCGAACGCAGGATTTTCCCATGTCCAATTTGGTCGGAACCTGTTCCTGATACTTTTCTACAAACCAGTCATTCAATTCCTTATCCATATAAATTCCCAAATGATAGAGGGCAATATGAGCCTTTTGTGAGGCCAAAGCCAAGAAAGGCAAGGGTCCTCCAGGTGTACAATGATAACCATTTGGATAGGCTGACAGAGGGACGTAATAATTGATCATCCCACCCAGCACACCGACCTCAAAACCAGCGGGCAAATGCTCAACAATCACCTGATGAAGCCTTTCAACTGCCTCTCTGCGATTGTCTGGCAGGGCGGCCATGTATTCTTCTACCGTATCTACTTCAATCAGCATAACCTTCTCCTATCTCAACCCAAGCATAGCCTCTTTTGCATGAATCATCTCCGTAATCATCTGGCAATAAGGTGTTGGGATGCCTGCACGTTTGCCCTTAAAAACAACAGCGCCATTCAGGTAATCAATTTCAGTCTTACGACCATTTTGCACCAAATCCTGATGCATAGATGGATAGTGATTAGATGCTTTTTTAGAAGCATCAATGATATACTTCCAAATAACCTCTTCATCAATTCCAGCCGTCTCCGACTTGGCAACGGCGATGAATTCCTTGAAAATTCCTTGTACCAAATTGAGTCCACCCTCAGTCCCGAAGAGTTCTCCAATGGTACAATTCAAAACTGTACAAGTCGGATTCATAGTTCCATTGACACAGGCTTTTTGCCAAATGGCATTGATAACGTGGTCATCATAGGTCGCATTTAGACCAGCCTCATTAAACATAGCAATTATATCAGCAACTGACTGACCATCACCAACCATATTCTGCACAGAGATAGAACCAGGACCCTGCAAATGTGCATGGCCAGGCCCCTTAAGACCAGCCAACCAAATCGTTACACCGACCATAATACTCTCATCAGGTACATAACGGCGCATGGTAGTCGCATGTCCAAGTCCATTCAAGAGGCTAAGAACTTTAGTCTTTTCACCAATGATACCCTTAATATCCTGCAACATTTTTGGCAACTGGTCCGCCTTGGTTAAGAGGATGATCAGGTCAGCAACTTCCGTCGCCTCAGTCGGCTTCATAATAGGGAGCTGGACGACATCATCAAAATCTCCCGTCACCTTCAGACCATTTTCACGAATCGCTTCAATATGGGCATCCCAATTATCCAACAAAATCACTTCATGCTTTGTCTTTGATAACTGATAGCCAAAACGACAACCCATGGCACCACTTCCAGCGATATATACTCTCATCAGCTAGATCAACTCCGTTCCAAATTCATCTTGCTTGACCTTCCCAGCCTTCATCAAACCACCCAGGGCTTTTTTGAATTGACCCTTGGAAATACCAAAGGTGGACTTGATGTCTTCCGGAGCAGACTTGTCGTTCAAGGTCATAAAGCCCCCACTACTCTCCAGATAGGTCAAAATCATCTGAGCATCATTTTCCAACATCTCAAATGAACGTGGTTTGAGAGACAGGTTCAAGGTCCGGTCGACTGCCCGATAACCAATCACACGTACCTCCAAGACCTGACCCAAACGTGGCTCGGCAAACCGTTCACTAGGATGGATAAATCCAAGCATATTGTTATCAGGTAGATAGACAAAAGTCCCTGTCATCTTCAGACGGTAAACGATGGCACGCAGGGTTTGGTTCTGCATATTATCATAAGCAGGACCCGCCATCTTTTGAAAATCTTCTTGAAAGGCTGGTAGAGCCCAGATACGGTCTTTCTTATCCACATCCAATTTGACATAGAGCTGGTCACCTTTTTTAGGCCAGAGTTCCTTGATTTCAGGCAAAATATCCAAGGAAACAACCACCTGCTTGTCTGGCAAACCTGTATCTACAAATACACCCAAGTCCTTGCGCACCTCTGTTACAGTTCCCCAACCAAAGCTGGTCCGAGTTGCCTCAACTTCCTTAGTGGTCAAACGCAGTTTCTGCTTCATATCTGTATAAGCGAAACCCTTGACAGATTGCCCTAGTTGGAACTCTCCTTCATCTTTTGAAAGAGCAAAGGTCAGTCCTTCTTTCTGGATAAAGTAAAACTGGTCATTTTGGTCGGTCACTAGGCCAACCACATAGTGTGCTAATAAATCATTCATGATTTTCTTCTTTCTGATTAAAAATGGAGGAGTTTTGTCTAACTCCCCCATTAGATGTTTATTGTATCATCACTTCCGTTAGACCTGTTAATGATGACTTTTGGTTACTTTAAAGGAAATCGATTAAACTTCCAACAATTCCTTTTCCTTGTCGGCAGTCATCTTATCGATAGTCTTGATGGCATCGTCAGTGACTTTTTGAATATCTTTCTCAAGGGTTTTCAAGTCATCTTCCGTGATTTCTTTAGCTTTTTCAGCTTTCTTAGCTTCATCCATGGCATCACGACGGATATTTCGGATAGCCACTTTAGAGTTTTCACCCACTTTTTTCACATCTTTAGCCAAGTTTTTACGCGTTTCCTCTGTCAATGCAGGAATAACCAAGCGAATAACAGTACCATCAGACTGTGGTGTCAAACCAAGGTCAGATGCGTTCAGGGCACGCTCAATATCCTTCAAGATTGACTTGTCAAATGGTGTAATCAATAGAACACGCGCTTCTGGAACGGTAATACCAGCCAATTGATTCAAGGGAGTTGGTGCACCGTAGTATTCTACTGAGATACGGTCCAACAAGCTAGCATTGGCACGACCAGCACGGATATGGCTAAACTCACGAGCCAAACTCTGATGCGATTGGTTCATGCGTTCTTGGGCTTTTGCAATAATTTCTTTAGACATAAGACTTCCTTCTTTAAATTTTTATGTTTTATTTTTCTTCTGTAGAGTTAGAAACCGTAGTACCGATTTGCTCACCAAAGACAACACGCTTGATATTACCTGGCTCGTTCATGTTAAAGACTACCAAGTCAATATCGTTGTCCATTGAAAGTGTTGAAGCTGTTGCATCCATGATTTTCAAGCCACGACTGATAACTTCACGGTGGGTTAATTCATTGAATTTAACCGCATTGGCATCCTTTTTCGGATCGGCATTATAGACACCATCCACACCGTTTTTAGCCATCAAAATTGCATCCGCTTCAATTTCTGCAGCACGAAGAGCCGCTGTTGTATCTGTTGAGAAGTATGGTGAACCAATACCTGCACCAAAGATGACAATCCGACCTTTTTCAAGGTGACGTAGGGCACGCCCACGGATGTAAGGCTCAGCTACAGACTGCATGGCAATCGCTGTTTGAACACGTGTATCCACACCAAGTTGTTTAAGGGAGTCAGCCATTACAAGAGCGTTCATCACCGTACCAAGCATACCAGTATAGTCTGCCTGCACACGATCCATACCCGCTTCAGCAGCAGGTTCTCCACGCCAAAGGTTACCACCACCAATAACAAGGGCAATTTGAACACCTGATTCTGCTACTTCTTGAATTTCCTTAGCCATTGCTTGAACCGTCTGGATATCAATACCGACACCACGTTCACCAGCCAAGGCCTCGCCAGATAGTTTGATTAGAATACGTTCGTATTTAGGTTTCATCGTCTCTCTCCTCTATTTCATCCCTACTATTCTATCATAAATTCAAATTTTTTTATAGAAAAATCTCCAAGAAAAAAGGAAAATCCATTCCAGATTTTCCTAGAGTTTATTAAGCCAATTTTAGTTTGCGACGGAGCAAGTCTGCCCGATTGCCAATCAAACGATCTAGCTGTCGTGTCTTCAAGGTCAAAATAACAAAAACTAATACGCCCACCCCTCCCGAAAGGAGCAAATGAACAAAGCTCGATAGATAACCAGTAGCTGGTAACAAGTGATTGAGAAGCAATTCAAGTAGCCAAACTACTCCACCCATAACCAAGGAAATCCAGCTGATTGTCACAATATCTTTCACAATCAATCCTTCGTCCACACCTAAGACTGCGTCAATACGCTTATAGAATAAATAGAGCATGACCGATAGGCTGACCAGGGTTGAAAGGAAGGGACCGTAAACTTGGAAGAGATAAATCATTGGCAACTGCAAGACCACTTTTATCAGTATTCCAATTGCAAAATAGATAACCGCTCGACGATTTTCAAAAATTGCTTGAATGACTACACTAATAACAGAGTACAAACCCAGGGGCAAAATCATGACCAGGTTCCAAACAAAAAGCTGAATTTCAATATCCTGCGATTGACCGTAGAAGACTGAGTAGAGTGGTCTAGCCAACAAGACCGTTCCAACAATGGCTGGAATGGTAAAAATAAAGAGTAACTGCAAGTTATCCGCCACCAAATTGGAAGCTGCCTTCAAATCTTTTTTTACAAACTTCTCAGTAATGAGTGGAATAGCTACACTGCCCAGACTGATAGAAATTCCGATAATCATCATGGTAATCTTATTGGGATTGGCAGACATAAAGGAATAGAGTTCCAAGAGTTCCGAATTGGCCAGGCTTGTAATCTTCTCCATGACATTGATAAAGGTAACCTGGTCAATAAATTGCAGCAACTGGATGGTCAAACTCAAGATAATAATCGGAATAGCATCCTTGACTGTTTCTTTGATGAGTTGACCTGTATTGACAGAAATTTTCTGCTTCTTGGCATGGAATAATTTCCCCAGATAGCCCTGTTTCCAGAGAGTATAAACCAGAATTCCTACACTTGCCAGCATACCTATAAAGGCAGCAAAGGTCGACTGTACTACTGCATCCAGATAGTTCCCATTGCCCAGCTTCATGATAATAAAGGTAGCTGCTAAAATCCAAATGACACGAACCAACTGCTCAGCCAACTGACTGATAGCGTAGGGTTTCATATCGTGCCGCCCCTGGAAAAAACCACGTAGGATACTCATGGCAGGGAAAATAAATAAAGGCGGAACCAGACTGTACATGACTGGTATCAGCTTCTCTTTAGAGCCTGACGCTTCTGCTAACCAAGGAGAACTGATGAACATGGCTCCTGCAAAAACTGCACCGAAAATCAGCATGAGTTTAAAAAACTCTCTGACCAGGTAGAGCGAGACATCTTCTTTCCCTAAAACATTGTACTTGGCCACTTGTTTGGCAATAGCTGTCGGTAGACCAGCCGTAGAAATCAGGAGGAAGTTAGCATAAATTTGATAGCCCATGCTAAATAAGGCATTGGCCTCCGCCCGATGTTCTCCCAGCCAGATATACCAAGGTATCACATAGGCAACACCCAGCAAACGACTGAGAAAATTCCCAGCCGTTAGCCAGGCCATGCCTCGCACCATGGTTTCTTGCTCACGGGATTGGCCCGTTTTTGTTTGTTCAGACATGATAAAACTTCTTTCTTTTAAGATAACTCCTCTATTATAAACTTTTATCAAACCATTGTAAAATATGAGCAAGCAAAAGGGAGTGGGACAGAACTCAACAATTAAAAGAAGAGTTCGTCAACAAGTCCTTATTTCCAGTTGTTGAGCTGAAACAGTCTATCCCCAGACTGTTTCACTCCCACCCCCGCATAGCTCCAACAGTCAGAGTAGTGACTGTTGGAGGTTGGAAATAGAGCGAACTTTGTTCGCAACAGTCGTAATGGTCAGATTTGGAGTGTGAAACACGAACAAATCTGCCAATCAACCACTGCGCTGAGATGTTGACGCTAACTTTGAGAAGTGGTGCTGGGCTTGAGCCCAGCCTCGTTACTTAGAACCGGAATTCACAAGCGAAGCACTTTTAAATAAGAGCTAATTTTTGCGCTAATCAAGGCAGCATTTTAGGGAATATTAACAAAGGCTGAATAAGTGAAAAACTAGCCATAGATGGAATTGCTGGAGGGTGAATACGGGTTCTTAATCTTCTATAGAAGCATATTTTACTGCCAGACCTATCTGAACGGCTGGACGGGCTGCAATTTTTTCCACCCAGGCATTCAAATGGCGATAAGAGGCTACATCCAGAAAGACTGCTGAACCAGGATAGAGTTGACCTTGCACCAAGCGTCCATACCAGGACCAGATGGCAATATCTACGATAGTGTAGTCATTTCCAGCAATGTACTCTCTGGTCGCCAATAATTGATCCAACAAATCTAATTGGCGTTTGGTTTCCATGGCATAGCGGTTAATCGGATATTCCTGCGCTGTCGGAGCGTAATGGAAGAAATGTCCAAAACCACCGCCAACAAATGGCGCGGCGCCAGTTTGCCAGAAGAGCCAGTTAAGGACTTCTGTACGTTCCGCCCAAGCTTTAGGTATGAAGGCGTCAAATTTTTCTGCCAGGTAAAGTAGAATGTTGGCTGATTCAAAAACTGGAACCGGCTCCTTCTCAGAGTAATCTACCATAGCTGGAATTTTTGAATTTGGATTTATTCCAACAAAATCAGAGCCAAACTGGTCCCCTTGACCAATATTGATCAGATAAAGGTCGTAGGCTGCGTCTGAAATCCCTAACTCCTTCAACTCTTCCAGCATGATAGCAACCTTAATACCGTTAGGTGTTCCCAAGGAATAAACTTGGAAAGGTTGTTCTCCTTTTGGTAATCTTTGTTCAAAGCGACTGCCTGCTGTGGGGCGATTGCCGGAACGGTTATCGTTTTCATCTTCCCACTTCCATACCAGTGGTTTTGTGTATTCTGTCATGTTTTCTCCTATTTTACCTTTCCTGGAAAAAGACTAGCATAGCGATAATGGTTTTGAACCTCTTGAAGGTAATGGGCTAGTTGCACCAATTCCTTAGGCGCTCGACAAGTCAGAGCTGTTAACTCTGCATTGATAAAGCGACTTAAGTGTCCAGCCAGTATATAGAGATTTTCCTCCTTTTCCAGCTGACCTGCTACCTCCAATATTTTTTCACGCAGGGCTTCTGAAAATGCTTCCTGCGGAAGGTTGTAGGCCGCAGAAAGGTATTTATAAAACTCTTCTTTCTCTGCTACTTTCATCGGATAACTCCTTTTATGTAAATTGAATATAGTATAAATCGAGATCAAGTGCTTGTCAAGAAAATCTCAAGAAAAAAAGATTGCCCTAAGACAATCTTTCTATTGATTAAAGTGAGTTTGGATCTACTTTAATACCAACACCTTGTGTTGTTGTGATTGATACTGAAGTCATGTAAGTACCTTTAGCTGTAGCTGGTTTAGCTTTAGCCATTACATCGTGGAAAGCTTTGAAGTTTTCAACGAGTTTGTCAGCGTCAAATGATACTTTACCGATAAGAGCTTGTACGATACCTGCTTTGTCAGCACGGTAAGTGATTTTACCACCTTTAGACTCTTCAACTGCTTTAGCAACATCCATTGTTACTGTACCAGTTTTAGGGTTTGGCATCAAGTTACGTGGACCAAGTACGCGACCAAGACGTCCAACAACTGCCATCATATCTGGAGTTGCGATAACAACGTCGAAGTCCAACCAACCACCGTTGATTTTAGCAACGAGGTCATCTTCACCAACAAAGTCTGCACCAGCAGCTTTTGCTTCTTCTGCTTTAGCACCACGTGCGAAAACAAGAACTCGAGCAGTTTTACCAGTACCGTTTGGCAATACCATTGCACCACGGATTTGTTGGTCTGCTTTACGAACGTCGATATTCAAGTTGTAAGCAACTTCAACTGACGCATCAAATTTAGCGAAGTTAGTTTCTTTTGCAAGAGCAACAGCCTCTTCTACGCTGTACAATTTTGTGCTGTCGATTTTTTCAAGAGCAGCACGCAAGTTTTTGCTTTTTTTAGCCATGTTATATGTCTCCTTGTAATCAGATAATCTTGGGTGCTACTTATTAGTCAGCAACAGTGAATCCCATAGAACGAGCGGTACCTTCGATCATACGAATCGCAGCTTCAAGAGATGCAGCGTTCAAGTCAGGCATTTTAGTCTCAGCAATTTCTTGTACTTGTGCACGAGTAACTGTTGCAACCTTAGTTTTGTTTGGAGTACCTGAACCTTTTTCAACACCTGCAGCTTTTTTCAAAAGAACAGCAGCCGGTGGTGTTTTAGTCACGAAAGTGAATGATTTATCTTCATACACAGAGATAACGACTGGGATAATCAAACCAGCTTGGTCAGCCGTACGAGCGTTGAACTCTTTAGTGAATCCCATGATGTTGATACCTGCTTGACCAAGTGCTGGTCCGACTGGTGGAGCTGGAGTAGCTTTACCTGCAGGAATTTGAAGTTTTACGAGTTTTTCGACTTTTTTAGCCATGATATAAAATCCTCCTATTGTGGTTTTGGCGGTAATTACAGATTTTTACCTCCCACAAATATGTGTTTTACACATACCTTTTCATTATACATGATTTTTTAAGAATTGCAAGCTTTAAGTTTACTTTTTTTAGCATTTTTTATAGAATGAATATATGTTTGAATCAATATTATTTTTAAAAATCATAGCTATTCTTTTTGTATTTCTAACTTTGGCGATTTCTATCATAATAGTTAAAGTTTTCAATTTAAAAAAATATGGAAGAAATTTCGCTGATATTGCTTTTCCTTTATATGCTTTTGAATTTTATCTCATTTCAGATAAAATGTATTACAATAGCTTATTGCCTCACCTTACTTTATCTCTTTCTCTGCTATCACTGGGGCTTTGCGCATTCTTTCTCCTAAATAAGAGAAGCTTCTCTTATAAAAGATTTTTCAAGGTTTTTTGGCGTTCCGGTTTCATTTTGACATTTTTCATGTATTTAGCTCTAGTCATTGCTGTTTTAGTACTCAAATCATAAACAAAGCCCCTTGTAGCTAGTTGTTACAAGGGGCTTATTTTATTCATGGATTTCAAGTGGAAGGCCATCTGGATCAAAGAAGAAAGCCATCTTCTTCCGGTCAAAATCATCTGTCCGGATAGGTTCATGTCGAATACCTAAACGGTCAAATTCTTCCAGACAAGCTTCCACATTAGCCACTTTAAATGCTAGATGGCGTAATCCTGTATGTTCAGGATTGGGCATGGCTGGACGAAGAGGCGCATCCGGCTTGATAAAAATTTCCAAGACCATATTTCCTTTTTTGACATTGAAAAGAATGTCATTTTTTTCTGGACGGATGTGTTCATCTAGCTGCTCAAAGCCTAATTTTTCAACATAGAACTCTCGTGTTCGTTCATAATGGCTGCCGATGATGGCAATATGGTGGACTGCTTCAAATTTCATTACTGTGTTTCCAATACCTTTCTAGGTTTTGTTCCCTCTGCAGGACCAATCACCCCTGCTGCTTCCAACTCTTCCATTAGTCTGGTTGCTCGGTTAAAGCCGACAGACAAGCGTCGTTGGATCATAGAAGCACTGGCTTTCTGAGTTTCCACTACCAAAGCACGCGCTTCATTGAAGAGTGGATCTCCACCCTCATCACCAAAACCAGATTCTCCGTCACCGTCTGCAACTTCTCCAGGGTCGAAGGTTTCATCATAATCAGTATCTGCTTGTTCCTTGACAAAGTTGACAATGCGCTCAACATCGTCATCGGAAATAAAGGAACCTTGTAATCGAACGGGTGCAGACTCTCCAATAGGATGGAAGAGCATATCTCCACGACCCAAGAGTTTCTCTGCTCCATTTTCTCCTAAAATGGTCCGCGAATCTGTACCAGAAGCGACTGCAAAGGCAACACGAGATGGCACATTGGCCTTAATCAGACCAGAGATAACATCAACTGACGGACGTTGGGTGGCCAAAATCATGTGAATACCTGCTGCACGCGCCTTTTGCCCCAAACGAATAATGGCATCTTCCACTTCCTTGCTGGCTACCATCATCAAGTCTGCCAACTCATCGACAATGACGACAATCAGAGGCAATGGAATTTGTTTTTCTTCTGAACGACTGTTAAACTCTTCTACCTTGGCATTGTAGCCTTCCAAATTGCGCACACCGATATGACTAAAGAGCTCGTAGCGTTTTTCCATTTCGTCCACGACTTTTTGCAAGGCCCGAGCTGCCTTGCGCGGATTGGTCACTACTGGAATAAGCAAATGGGGAATATCGTTATAGACGGACAATTCAACCATTTTAGGGTCAATCATCATAAATTTGACCTGGTCAGGTCCTGCCTTCATCAAAATAGAAGAGATAATACCATTAACTGCAACGGATTTCCCTGAACCAGTTGAACCAGCGACCAAGAGATGGGGCATTTTGGTCAAATCAAAGGAACGGACTGAACCATTGACTGCCTTACCAAGTGGAATTTCTAATAACTTACTAGCATCCGTCTTGGATTGTTCCCAAAGTTCTCGGAAGGGAACCATGGCCACTTCTGAGTTTGGCACTTCGATACCAACCAAAGATTTACCAGGAATAGGTGCCTCAATACGGACATCCTTAGCAGCCAGTGCCAAAGCCAAATCATCAGCCAGATTGGAAATCCGATTGACCCGTACACCGACAGCCGGTTTTAATTCATAACGAGTTACGGATGGACCAATCTCTGCACGCTCGACCACTACCTTTATGCCAAAGCTGGCAAAGGTATCTTCTAATACCTTGATATTTTGACGAACAATCTTTTTCTCATTTCCTTGTCCTTTAGACTTGACCGGGGCAAAGAGGTCAATGGACGGCAGTTTGTAAACCAAATTCTTTTTAGGCTTGAAATCAATCTGAATATCTTGACCATCATCTTCAGCAATAGGCTGGCTCTGAGGGGAAATTTCTTCCTCATCCTCCACCAGCATAACCGGAAATTCATCTTCCACCTGATGGTCATAGCCTGAGATAATTGGAACTTGGAAAGTTTGTTCTTCCAGGATTTCACCAGTTTCCAAGTCAATCCGTCTATCATCTAACTCAATGGTCTGAGTGTTTTCCGTTTCCTCTAGTTGAAGTCGTTCTTCCTCAAGGCGAGCCAATTCTAGCTGACGTTTTTCTTCTCGTTCAGCCCGCTTGACCTCACGAAGCTCTGCCCGTTTTGCCTGCCCCTCAGCCAACTTATCCTTAGCCAGTGACAAGCCATCCGCCACATCATAGATAGACCATGGACCTAACTTAAAAATACCAAAGGCCAGGACCAAGAATCCGATGAAGAAGGCACCAGCATTAGCAAAGAGGACAGACACCGGCCAATAAAAGACACTGCCCAGCAAGCCACCTCCAGCAAAGTTAGTCACCTGAAACTTTGATAAATCGCTCAAGATAAGTTTGAAGGTCTGGTTGAATAAGTCACTTCCTTTATAACCTAGATCCAAATAAGCCTGAAATTCGATTAGAAGCCCGATAAGAAGAAAACAAAATCCCGATACAGTCCCTTTGCGACTGCGAATCCAAGTCGGCGCAAAGAGGAAAATAAGGGCACCTACCAAAACTAGGTAGGTCACACTTCCAAACAGTAAGCGCAGTAAATTATAACTCGTTACCCCAAATGCTCCCAAACGAATAGCAGCGAAGAGGATAAAAAGTATACCAGCCACTCGTAATGTGACATTTTTTACCTTATCTTGCTGGGCCTGTTCTGCCTTGGTCGGCCTGCGGGTCGCCTTTCCTTTTTTACTTGTTTTTACCATAAAATCCTCAACTTTCTCAATCTCTTTATTTTATCATAATTGAGAATATTTTTCATATCAGAAAAAGCCCTGCATTCACAGGACTTCTCTTGGAGTGAAAGAATAATTTAGGGGGGACAATGTTATTTAATTGCCCGCTCACCTTCTACATAGAAGGTTGAGGTCAAGCTTTCTTGACCGTCATTGACAAGGATTTCCACACAGTTGGTGTCAACCAAGACTAGTAGGTCTGTCGCTTGCACAGTAACTGCTCGACGAACCGTTGGCCACTCTTCTTCACCAACTTGCTGGATTTTGAGGTGACTACGGTCAATATAGACTTCTTGGCTTTCCTTATCGTAACCAAATTGCAGGTAATCTTGGTCGCTTCCAAGTTTTAGTTCCAAACTATCTTCCAATTTCAGAGAGAACTTGCTTGGACCTTGGATACTTTGTCCAATTTCAATATCCTTGAAGGCTTCCAAGACACTTGTTGGCAGAACTTGGTGCAATCCGTTTTCAGTCTTCTTGAGAATACGTGGAAGGGTCATCTGACCGTACCACTTATGGCCAAGGTCATTGGTCACCACCTTGCGACCCCAGGTGTGCATCCAGGCTACCATGATACGTTCGCCTTCTGGACCTTGGGTAGTCTGAGCTGCGTAGAAGTCATGTCCGTGGTCAATTTCCTTGAAGGAATCCGCCACAAAGACCTTCTTGTCCCAGTCCACATGACCCGTCACAAAGATATTGGAGTTGATATTGATAAAGTCATTCCCGTCTTTTTGGTAACGCATTGGAGAGATAATCAGGTACTCTTGACCGTCCACTTCAAAGTAGTCAGGACATTCCCAGACAAAGCCTTGGTTGGCCTCACCTTTCAAGAAGATAGACTCAAATTTCCAATCCGTCAGGTTGGGAGAGCTGAGTAAGACGATACAGCCGACATTGTCCTTGTGCTTGGTTGCGACAACAGAGTAGTAGTGACCATCTTTCTCAAAAATCTTCGGATCGCGGAAATCATTAGCAATCACTTCTTCTGGCAGTCCATCTGCTGTTGCGACTGGATTCTGCTCGATTTTTTCAAAGTGAATACCGTCAGTCGAGAAGGCCATGTTCTGAACTTGGCTAATTGTTCCGTCTTCGTTGACGATGTGACCGGTATACATGAGCCAGAGGACATCATCTTTGACAATGGCAGAGCCCGAGAAACAGCCGTCTTTATCGTAAGCTTTATCAGGAGCTAGGGCAACTGGAAGCTGTTCCCAGTTGACCAAGTCCTTACTTTTCGCATGACCCCAGTGCATCGGTCCCCAAACACTCTCGTAAGGGTTGAATTGGTAGAACAAATGGTATTCTCCACGGAAGTAGATAAATCCATTGGGGTCGTTCATCCAGCCTGTTTCTGGTGTTAAATGGGCTTGCGGTTTGAAAATCGGACTGACCTTTCCTTTTTCTGTCTGAATAAATTGATTGGCTTCTACTACTGTTTTCACAGGCAGCCTCCTTTTAATTTACTAATTTGCTTTGTATTGATCGTAGTATTTTTGCTTGATAGCTAACCAGTCAGAAAGTCCATAGCTTTCCAACTCTTTCAAGTAGCTATCCCACTCTTCTTCAATACCACCGTTGACAATCCATTCTGCACGTTTGCGGTAGATGAAGTCGTTCATATCTGCTTCAACTTGGGCAATCTTGTCCAAATCTTCTTGTTCCATGAAAACACGAGGGTAGATATCATCGTTGGTCACATAGTCAAGATAGGTTGCGTGCATCAAGTCCAAACGCCATTTAGCATCGTCTGGCATAGTTGTCACAGTTCCGTAGTACTCATCAAGAATAGCAAGCGGTCCACCAACTTCTGTCTTCTGACGCAATTCGCCCGGTGCAGTACCGTTCAATGGCAAGTGTTTCAAGCTATCTGTCGCTGCGTCGTATTCGAAGATGTTTTGTTGGGTTTCATCACCATAGGTACCCCAGTTGTTTTGAACAGACTGGATTGGTTTGTATTGGGCATCAATCCATTTAGCGGTCAATTCCAAGTTTTTGTTGGCAGATGTGATGACCATGCGGTCACGTTGGAAGCCCATACCGTTTGTACGTGTGATGTGCTTGGTTCCATCAGGTCCTGCCAATACTGGCAAGATGTCATAGGTCTCATTCATACCAGTGATGTTGGCCTTGTCCCATGTGAAGTACACACCATAGAGGTTTTCACTTCCTTTTGCCAAGTAGGTATTCCAGTCTTGCTCAAAGGCTTCTGGGTCAATAAGACCTTTTTCTTGAAGGGTACGCATGAACTCAACACCTTCTTTGTAGTCTTCATTGTCCGCTGTAAAGTCAACGGTACCGTCATTGTTTACGACGATATGGTCATCGTTGTCACCGACACCAAAGGCACCAAAGAGAATCTTGAAGTCTTCGCCGCCGTTACCGTTGACAAAGGACATTGGGATTTCATCTGCCTTACCGTTGCCGTTTGGATCTTTTGTCTTGAAGGCTTCCAAGACCTTGATCAAGTCATCAGTTGTTTTTGGCATGTCAAGACCAAGCTTGTTCAACCATTCTTTGTTGATCCAAGCAATATCGCTGACAGTATGGATAGATTCCTTACCTTCACCCAACTCTTCAATCCATGGGAATGAGTAGATATGACCGTCTGGTGCTGTAATCATAGAGCGGTATTCGGGATTTTCATCCAAAATTTTCTTGAGGTTTGGCATATGCTCATCAATCAAGTCTTCAACTGGTACGATAACCCCTTGTTTTGCCCAGTTCATCAATTCCACATCAGAAGCCCCGTCATTATGGATGGCGTCTGGCAAATCACCTGAAGCAATGTCCAAGTTCCGCTTTTCACCAAAGTCAGACTGATAGTTGGTCCATTCGATATGAACGCCCGTTTCTTCCTCAAGACGTTGGAAAATCAACTTATCATTCGGATCAGCTGGAGCTAGGGGGGAGCTAGCTGTCATGAACTTAAGCGTAACTGATTTTTCAAGCGGGAATTGGACATCTTTCAATTCATAATCAGGGCTTGATGCGGTATTTTTTGAGCCACAAGCAGCCAATAAAACGGTACTTGCTAGAAGCGTAACAACTGTTTTTCCAAATTTGTGTTTCATCAGAAACAACCTCCTGTTTTGTTTTCTATAAAAATTTTGAACAATTTTAACCTTTTAATGAACCAGCCATAATACCCTTGTCGAAGTATTTCTGGAAGAATGGATACATGACAATGAGTGGCAAGCTTGAGATGACAATGGTCGCATACTTAATCATTTCTGCGATGCGTTTCATTTCATTCATGGCAGCCTGGGCACCAATCATGTCCTTAGCAGGCTCGCTTTGAATGAGGATTTTACGAAGTACTAGCTGGAGTGGCTCCAAGTCTGGATCCTTGATGTAAATCATGGCATCAAAGTAAGAATTCCATTGACCGACAAAGGCATAGAGGAAGAGCACAAACATGATTGGCTTAGCTAGTGGAATCATGATTTTCCAGAAAATCTGAAATTCATTGGCACCGTCCATTACGGCCGCTTCTACCAACTCATCTGGCAAGCCTTGGAAATAGGTCCGTGCCAAGATGATATTCCAAACATTGACTGCACCAGGAATAATAATGGCCCAAACGGTGTTCAACATTCCCAAATCTTTAACCAAGAGATAAGTCGGAACAAGTCCACCACCGAAGAACATGGTGAAGACTAGGAAGGCGTTGATCCATTTTTTTCCGACTAAATCTTTTTTCGAGAGTGGGTAGGCAGTCATGACTGAGATAGCCACAGTCACGAAGGCAAAGGAGAAGGAATAAAAGAGGGAGTTGAAAAATCCGCGTAAGATAGACTTATCTGAAAATACCCGTTGGTAACCTTCTACTGTCCAGTCCTTTGGATCAAAGCTAATGCCCTTGCTGACCAAAGCCTGCGGATCCATGAAGGAAGCGACTAAGATATAGACCATAGGCACAACTGTTATGAGAACAAGAAATGCCAGCAAGATTTTATTGACAACCAGCATTCGCTTGTCAAATTTTGTGTACATTTGTGTATTCATACAAACCTCCTATAAGCCTTGTCCGTCGTTAATGCGTTGGACAATCTTATTGACTGCAATCAGCAGGATAATATTGATAAGTGCGTTAAATAAACCAACCGCTGTTGAGTAAGAGTAGTCCCCTGACACCAAACCAATTTTATAGACATAGGTTGAAATGATTTCAGAGCTGGTTAGGTTGAGGGAGGTCTGCATCAGGAAGGCTTTTTCGTACCCCACGTTCATGATCCCTCCAGCTGCCAGAATAAATTGAATAACCATGACTGGTTTCAATGCAGGCAAGTCAATATGCCAGATTCTTTGGAAGATATTGGCACCGTCTAGCTTAGCCGCTTCAATCAAGGCTGGATCAACATTAACCAAGGTAGCCGTGTAGAGAGTCGATGCCCAGCCCATTCCCTGCCAGATACCACTGAGAATATAGAGCGGTCTGAAGAAGTCTGGGTCTGTCAGGAAGTTTGCTTCAATGCCAAACATACCTAGGATGGAATTGACAGGTCCTCCTACTGAGAAGAAGAGGAAAATCATACCGACAATGACCACGACCGAGATAAAGTTTGGAGCGTAGAGCACCAACTGAATCCGTTTTTTAGCCTTGTCACTCAATAACTGGTTGAGCATGATAGCCAAAATAATGGGTGGTAGAAATCCTAAGAGCAAGCCATAGACACTCAATTTCAAGGTGTTGGCAAGCAAATTACCAAAGTTTGGAGACGAGAGAAACTTGGTAAATTCTGAAAATCCAATCCACTCACTTCCTAGTACACCTTTTAAAGGGTTGTAGTCTTTGAAGGCAATCAGCACCCCGTACATGGGAATGTAACGGAAGATGAAGGTCAAGATCAAGCCTGGTAGTAACATCAGTAGCAAGAGTTTCTGTTGCTTGATTCTATCGAATAGACTAGCTTGTTGCAGTTTTGATGTTTTCATAAGAACTCCTTTTTGAAACGTTTCAAATTTATTGATTTTAGAAAGAGGATGCGAACCTCTTTTTGAAACGTTTCATTTTTCTTGTAAAAATAAAACCAACTGTTTATTGATGATTTTATTTTATCATTGTAACCGCTTTCTGTCAACTGCTTTTTTAAAAATTTTTTGTAGTTTTTCCGTCCACATAAGAAATTGGTAACGTTACTTGGAGAGGACGCTCCCTTTTCTCGATGACATCGACTAGACAGGCAACTGCTTCTTGGGCCATAGCCTCCAATGGCTGACGAATGGTGGAAAGTTCTAGAGAGCGTTCACTTGCTAACTGAATACCGTCATAGCCGATTAACTGCACGTCTTCTGGAACCCGTCGTCCCAGTTTTTCCAAAACAGCAAGTGTGTCTAAGGCCGTAAAATCATTGATGGTGAAAATAGCATCAACCTGTGGATTGTTAATCAGAAACTCTTCGACTTGACCGACAAAGTCATCATATGGCTCTTCCAAGTCCAAGACATGACAAGGAAAACCTGCCTCTAAAATTCGCTTTTCAAAATACAATCTACGCTTCTTGGTTTCGTTGATTGTTTTATTATGCCCACCGATAAAGGCAAAATGGCTACCACCTTTTTCAATCAAGGTGTCCGCTGCTAGTTCTGCACCAGCTCGGTTGTCCGAACTGACACAGGCTATGGCCTTGTTTTCGTAGGTGCGATCGATACTGACAAAGGGGATATTGGACGATAGATAATCGTCAATAGGGCTATAGGTGATAGCAATAATGCCGTCCACCTTATTTTGTTGCAGCATGGTCAGATAATCCAGTTCCCTTTTTGGACCTGAAATATTGCAAAGGAGCAACTTGTAATTTTTCTTACTCAGCTCCACTTCAACATGATAGGCAAATTCTCCAAAAAAGGGATGCCAAACTGTCGGAATAATCAAGGCAATGGTTTCTGTCTTGTTCTTCTTCATGCCACGGGCATAAACATCTGGAATATAATTCAATTCCTTAATGGCAGCATTGACTTTTTCAAGAGTAGCTTCCTTAACGCCTGGCTCATTGTTGATAACTCTTGAAACAGTCCCAACGCTTACACCAGCAACCCGCGCTACATCTTTCATGGTGATTGATTTTTGCTCTTCCATGGTTTACCCCTTTCTTTTGAAACGTTTCAATAATTTATACTAGAATATCATTGATAGCGTTTTCTGTCAAGAAAACTTGATTTGTTAGCAAATTAAAACACCCAAAAAGCTAGAATGATTCTAACTTTTGGGTGCCCTTCAAAAATCTTTTCTATTTTATTTGTACATCTTCTTCATTGGGTGTTTTACAAGCACTTCTGGGTGATTATCGAGAGCAGCTCTGCCTTTTTCCGTCAAGGCATAACCTCGGACGGTAAAGTATGGAGCCAGCTTTTCTTCTGTCAAGTGGTCCTTGAGGGCAGTGTCCAGGTCTGCTGCCTTCATCTTGGACAGGCCTGTCACACCCTCTGCCTTGAGAATGTTTTTCTTGGCAGTCGAGGTGATATGGTCTAGGGAATCAAAGGCTGACTCCACATAGGCATAACCGTCTGCGATTAACTGCTCCATGTGAGCAGGGCCGTTGATACCATACATGTACTCAAAGTACTTGGAGTAGGGCGTCGTCGTTTCAAAAGAACCCAGGCTAATCCGCCATAGCAAAATAATATCACCTGGCAAAATACCTTCTTCCAGACAAACCATATTTCTCTTCGGCACGGGTTTGGCTTCTAAGAGCCAAGTTGCCAGGTCGCGTTCTGGGGAGATATAGGGTTTGACTTCATGGTCCTTATACATTTCTTCAATACGTTTTTCTACTGACATGTTCAACTTTCTCCAAGGGTATTCCTATCAGCCTGATTGGTTTGCTCGACCAAGACATTTGACTGATAAACTCCTGCTATTATACACTATTTTGTGGATTTCAAACAGAAAAGAAACCCTAGCTCCGATTAAAGCCTAGGAATCGGGTCCCCTGAAAATGTAGGGTTCCCCTGTCGTCCTCAGCCAAGAGGGCAAATTCATCCGAGCGAACTCGAAACTCTTGCCGTTTGCCTTCCCATTCAAAGGTCACATAATAATTGGTCCTTGCCATTTCATTGCCAAAGACATGGGTCCGTTTGGCAACCAGCTTGGCTGTACACGTTTCTCTTGGTGACTGATTATTACGAAGCCACTCCGTTGTATTTTTGAATATCTGAAAACAAACGGTTCCTAGTATGAGTGTAGCAAGAGCGTAGAAAAACAACATAAACAAACCTGAACTATTGACCAAATCTTCCATACTTAACTACTCCTTTTTTACTAATAGTATATCAAATTATCCACAAAAATCTATAGAAATTTTGTCACTTCAGCAGAAAATTGAAAATTGTATGAAATCATGGTAAAATGAGCATAATTTTACGTTTCCAGAAAGGATTTTCCATGAAAAAACGACTATTTTTTGCTCTAGCATCCACAATTTTATTAACAGCCTGTGCAAGCAACTCCAATACAAGTACTAGCAATTCAAGTACTTCCACTTCCAGTTCGACCCTGGCAACCACCACAGACACAACTGCGTCTAGTAAGTATGCCAAAGACCTAGCCTACGCCGTCAACAATCCCGATGCTAGCTTTCCACAGCTATCTAGCGATATTGCTGAAAACGAGGCGGCTGTAAAAATCAAAACGACCCAAGGGGACATCACTATCAAACTCTTCCCAGAGCAAGCACCATTGACTGTGGAAAACTTCCTGACCCATGCCAAAAACGACTACTACAATGGCACTATTTTCCACAGGGTTATCAAGGACTTCATGATTCAAGGAGGAGACCCTCTAGGAAATGGTACAGGTGGTGAATCTATCTGGGCTGGAAAGGGAACAACTATTGACGCCGGCTATGGTTTCAAAGATGAGATTTCTGCCTTCCTCTACAATATCCGCGGTTCATTGTCTATGGCTAATGCTGGCGCAGGAACCAACGGCAGTCAGTTCTTTATCAACCAGAATACAACTGATATGTCAAGCCAACTATCCTCTTCAAACTATCCAGGCAAAATCATCGAAGCCTATAAAAACGGTGGAAATCCAAACCTAGATGGCAAGCATACCGTCTTTGGCCAAGTCATCGAAGGTATGGACATTGTGGATAAAATCGCTTCTGTCGAAACAGACAGCAGTGACAAACCAAAAACTGATGTCAAAATTGAAGCTATTGAGATTATGAAAGATTACACCTTTGAATAAAGAAAACCCAGCCGCCTGGCTGGGTTCAGACTGAAGACAAAGTCCTTAGAATTTATTTTCTAAGGGCTTTTCTTCGTATTTAGGAGTATAATATAATAAAAAGGACTTGTGAGGTTCTCCTATGCTACACAAAGAAAAACCTGACTATAACCGCAATCAGTACGGTTTCTATACCCTTGACCAGCTTGTTCCTGCAGATCATTTCCTGCGCCAAGTGGAAGCTGTGATTGACTTCGACTTCATTTATGACCTAATAGAAGAT
>NZ_JAVIHI010000036.1:0-20347 GCF_036680365.1 Streptococcus sp. SS-4456
AAGAAAAACTAAAAGGACTTAGTCCTGTTCAGTACAGAACTAAATCCTTTCAATAATATTTTTTGTCTAACTTTTTGGGGTCAGTACAAAGAAAGTCGTCTTTTTTGATATTATCGAAACACTACATATTGTGGTTGGTGTAAACTGGTATATAGTTCCCATATTATAAACATAAAAGATTGATGATAACATGCATCTCTTATAATTACTTTTGCTAGTCTTCCAACAATTTTCTAAGTCAATCGCTCGAGTACGATCTCCCCTTATAGTTATCCTGCCTTCATCAAACTGCACCTCATCCCAGTAAATTTTTCCATTCTTTGCTTTATAGTATTCAAACCGAATGGTGTCGCATAACGTAATTTCACTATCAACAATAAAATCAATGGTAATTTCATACTTCATTATATTACCTCCTAATCGCTACCTACACGACTTCAAACAATTAAAGTAAACTTGAGGAATTTAACAACAGTTCCTACCGCTATTATCTCACATTTTATACAGAAATAAAAGATATATTTTAGGAAAACTTGGTTGTCTGATCAAAAATATGATGTTTATTTCTTTATCAAATAATCTATCACCACACGCTGACCTTCCCAAATTTCCTTTTTTAGTGTTATAATAAATCCGTAAGATTTTTTAAGGAGAATATCTATTATGATGAACATGCAACAAATGATGAAACAGGCTCAGAAGCTTCAAAAGCAAATGGAGCAGAGCCAGGCTGAATTGGCAGCTACTCAATTTACTGGTAGCTCTGTGCAGGACTTGGTCACTGCTACTTTTACTGGCGATAAAAAGTTGGTTTCTATCGACTTCAAGCCTGAGGTGGTGGATGCTGACGACCTTGAAACCTTACAGGACATGACTGTCCAAGCAGTCAATGATGCTCTTTCAAAAATTGACGATGCCACTAAGAAAAAATTGGGTGCCTTTGCTGGTAAATTACCATTTTAAGACAGAAAAAGACGCGATTGGGCTAGGCCCTCGCGTTTTTTGCTTATTCAAAATGATAGAGTAGGGATTGAAATTGTAGGAAAAAGAGGTCAGCATATCTGCGGTGAACCTTAACATCTTCCAGCAAGGCTTTCAATTCCGTCATATTGTCCGTTATGATACCATCCACCTGCAACATGACCATCTTTGTCATAGTTTCCTCATCATTGGCTGTCCAAGCATAAACAGATTTTCCCTTAATCCATGACTTTAAGATAAAGTTTTGATCCAAGGATGTATATTCCATGGTGTAGCCATCTGCTACTGTCGTGGGATAAATGGAGTTGAAAGGGAGGATGAAGAATGATACCAGCTTTTTACTGTACTCTTTGACTTCTATAATCGTTTTGTAATCCAGAGATTGAATTTGATGCCCCTTGGCTAACAAACGTTGTCCGTATTTTTTCAGGAAGTTCTTGGTCAAGTCTGGGGAATCCTGCTTGGTCACTTTGATTTCCACCAATAATTTTTGCCCTAAGGCATCCGCCCTATCAAGATAAGTATCAAAAGAAGGGACTGGATCTGTCATGCCATTTTCGGATGCAGTCATGGTGGTCATCTCTGCTAGGCTATAATCATGTGTACCTCCGGGATTTCCCGTCAAAGCCATCAAGTCTGTATCGTGCATGACCACAAACTGACCGTCCTTGGTTTCCTGAATGTCCATCTCAATGTAGTCCGGCTGGAGCTGAGAGGTTGCTTCCAGAGCCTCAATCGAGTTCTGCACGGCATTTCCAGCGTCCACCCCTCGATGGGAAATGGTCAGCGGTAGGCTATCAAAGGGATAGTGAAGGGCCAGACTACCCTGAATACCAAAAACCAGACTAGACACTGCCAAGATGGTCAGTCGGAGGCGGTGACGGAGCCGTTTCCGTCGGTAAGAAGGCAGTTTCTTTCCCGTCACATAGCTGATAAAGCCAATCATGAAGAGGGAAACCACACCGTAGTAGAGCAATTTGAGGAGAATATAGCAAAAGACGGCTAGGAGAAATGACAGCTGAGGAGCTATTTTTTCGACTACTAATTGCAGTTCGTAAAGCAAGGTACCGCCGATTGAGAACAGAAAGACCGGAAGGGTCACCAACCAGAATAATTTACCCATGGAACGGACCTGCTGCCAACCCCTTGTCCTCTCCCATGAATAAGCGATGGACTCTTTGACGCTCCTGTGTTCAAAATAAATCTTGGGCAGGGCGTACATGAAGCGAGCCGCCAACCAAAAGAAGAGTATAAAAGAGAGGAAAATCAAGACTGCCAGCCACAAAGTATTGGAAAAATGGTCAATCAAGAACTGGGGAACCACAATCTTATTGAAATAGTAGATATTTAAAATCCGTCGAAGAAAGGGCAGGAGAATGACCGAATAAAAGAGGAGAAAAAGCACCTTGGGCACACTGCTATATCTGATAATATCCAGCATACTGTCCCTCATATCTCTCACATAATCCGGGAAATGCTTAACCCTCTGGTCTAGGAGCTGGCCTACTCCGGAAAATAGCAGAGCAAGTTCCAAGTAGGCAATGGCTAGATTGACGAGGAATAAAAGGATAAAGAGACCTGTCACCAAGATATTTTCAGAGAGAACGGAGAAAAAATTTGTTGGAGACAGATAGGCATGCCCCGTCATGGCCAACAATCCTTCGGAAACCCAGGAATTTAGCGGTATCCAGACAAACTCCATCACGGAAAAGAGGGTACAAAAGAGCAGTAAAATCTTATCTAAATTGTAATACACTTTCTGGAATGTTCGTCGTATCTTTTTCATATACCTAGTTTCCCATATTCCACAAGGAATTGCAAGGGTGTCGTAAATATGTTATACTAGGAAAAAAAGGGGGGTCTCATGATTACGATTGCACCTATGAATGAAAGTTATTTACATAGACTTTGGGAGATTGGTTACCGTCAAGCTGCACCCCGCTGGAAAGAATTTGCGGCACCCTATTTTGATGACTACCAGGCCTGCGCTACTTTTGAAGACTTTCAAGCACTGGAACTCTACCAGTGGTTACAAAAAGATTGCGTCAGGGCCATCCTAGTGGACCAGCAACCTATCGGCTTTGTTTCATATTACTGGGAATGCAAACCGACACGCTGGTTAGAAATCGGAATAGAAATCCATGATGATAAGGTCTGGGGTAAAGGATATGGTACCGCAGCCCTTGAACTCTGGATTGATAGCGTTTTCCAGCAATTTGCAGAATTAGAACACATCGGATTAACCACCTGGTCTGGTAACAAGGGCATGATGCGGACTGCTGAAAAATTAGGCATGACTAGGGAAGCCCAAATCCGAAAAGTCCGCTACTGGCAAGGCCAGTATCACGATTCAGTCAAATATGGAATTCTGAGAGAAGAATGGTTAGAGAATAATAAAAAATCAAGTTCCTAAGAGCTTGATTTTTTACTGGCTTAGTTGGTTTTTCGTTTCTTGGCTCGGGCTGAAACAGTCTATCCCCAGACTGTTTCACTCCCCCAGACCTTTATTCGCTTTCTTGTTTTCAAGCTCATGATTCAAGGTCCCCCGGACCTTTATTCGCTTTCTTGTTTTCAGGCTCATGATAAAAAGGTCCACTGGACCTTTTTATTTACCAAACAATCGTGCAAAGAAGCCTTTGGTTTGGACGCCTTCTGCCTGAGCCTTGACTTCTTCCAGCTCTAGCTTGAGGACATCCTTGTCCGCCATTGCTTTAAGGGTCAATTGTTGCTGTTGGTCAATCTGCTTGTCTTTCTCAGCAATTTGCACATCTTTGACCTTGAGTTGTTCATCTTTTTCTGCAAGTTGCTTATCCTTGGCTTTTAATTGACTATATAAACGGATAATCTCCGCATTTTTTTCGTCTACTAAAATTTCCATCATCTCACGGTGCTTGACTTCGTCGCTAATCGGCTCATCTTCAAAAATCGTTGTTTTATAGATTTTTTCTAGCTCAATCAAGCCCGAACGATTTACAACAGTTACGCCCTTATCATTTTTATCTACAAATTCTTCTGGAAGGGCTTTGACTCGGTTATTCATGGCCTGACGGCTCACACCCAAAATCTCAGCTAATTCGCTGACTGTTTTTTCGATTCCCATACAATCCTCTATCATTTGTTTTATTTCATAATAATGTCTATCAGTAAAATAGTACCATAAGACCTAAAAACTGTCAAATCAGGGGAGTTAGAAGTCTTGCTACATCTAGCTTTGGAAACATTTTCCAGCAAAAAAAAGACATCCTGAGAATGTCTTTCTACATACTATATTATGCTTGTTTTACGATGTTACTTGCTTGAGGGCCACGTTGACCTTCTGTCACATCAAAAGTCACTTTTTGACCTTCATCCAATGATTTGAAACCATTGGTTTGGATTTCTGAAAAATGTGCAAATACATCTGGTCCATTTTCCTGAGCGATGAAGCCGAAGCCCTTCTCAGCGTTGAACCATTTTACTGTTCCTTGTGCCATGTCACTACTTCCTTTCTCTAAATTTGTAAAACTAGAAAAGGTAAAGCAGGTGAAACACAAACAGAACTCAAAAACTAATTTACTTCCCTACTCTAACAGGAAAGGTGGGCAAAGTCAAGGCGGAGCCCTCATTTTGAAAAAGTTTCCTGAATTTGTGATAAAATAAGGACATGAATACAGTAGATACCATTATTATCGGAGCGGGGCCTGCTGGCATGATGGCCGCTATTTCTTCTAGTTTTTATGGCAAGAAGACCCTGCTCCTTGAAAAAAACAAGCGTTTGGGCAAGAAACTGTCTGGCACAGGTGGCGGACGCTGCAATGTGACCAACAACGGCACACTGGAAGACCTGCTGGCTGGCATTCCTGGCAACGGCCGGTTTCTATACAGCGTCTTTTCCCAGTTTGACAACCACGACATCATGAATTTCTTTCAGGAAAATGGGGTCAAGCTCAAGGTGGAGGACCACGGCCGTGTCTTTCCGACTACCGACCGCTCCCAGACCATTATCAAGTGCCTGGAGATGAAGATGCTGGAAAATGGCGTGGACATCCGTACAGGGACTGAGGTGGTTTCCGTCCGCAAGATAGACGACCTTTTCCATGTCAAGACCAGCGAGGAAGTCTTTACAGCTCCCCAGCTCATTGTCACCACCGGCGGCAAGACCTATCCTTCCACTGGCTCAACCGGCTTTGGTCACGACATTGCCCGCCACTTCAAGCTGGAAGTCACGGAGATTGAAGCCGCAGAAAGCCCTGTCCTGACCGACTTCCCCCATAAGAAGCTCCAAGGCATTTCCTTGGACGACGTCACCCTGACCTACGGCAAGCACGTCATCACCCACGACCTGCTCTTTACCCACTTTGGCCTGTCGGGACCCGCTGCTCTTCGTCTGTCTAGTTTTGTCAAAGGCGGCGAAACCGCATTTCTCGATGTATTGCCGACCCATTCTGACCAAGATCTGTTTGAGCATTTAGAAAAGAACAGGGAAAAATCCGTCAAGAATGCCCTGTCTGAACTCATGCCAGACCGCCTAGCCGACTTTTTCGCAGAGAACTATGACTGCAAGGTCAAGCAAGTTTCTCAAAAGGACCTGACCAATCTGGTTACCCTCCTCAAAGCCATGCCGATTAAGATTACGGGCAAGATGTCCCTGGCCAAGTCCTTTGTGACCAAGGGAGGGGTTGACCTCAAGGAAATCAACCCCAAAACCTTGGAAAGTAAGAAAATTCCTGGCCTCCACTTTGCGGGTGAAGTCTTGGACATCAACGCCCATACAGGCGGTTTTAACATCACCTACTGTCTTGCGACTGGCTGGGTGGCAGGGAGTTCCTACTCTTCGTAAATCAAACTCAGACGTTGTTGACTTGATTTGATGAACTTCAGTTCTATCTACATCTTCGTCGCCTAGTCTGAGTTCGATTTTCTTTGAGTAGTGCACTTTTATAAATTGCTCTTCAAGCTCAACCTAAAGGAGAAACCATGCCTATCAATTCATTCGGCCAAGAAATTGGTATGCCCTTGCCCTATCATACTAGCGGTGAGCAACCAAGTCTGGAAACCATACAAGGACACACAGTCCGCTTAGAAAAACTGAGCCTGCACCATGCAGATGATCTCTATCAGTTTTATGGACCAAGTGCTAAAAAAGCTGACTGGACCTACTTAGCCCTTGAACCCTTTGAGAACAGAGCGACATTTCAGGACTATTTCCAGACTCTTTTGGACTCGACCGACCCCTATTATTTTGCCATCATTGACCAAGCAAGCAATCAGGCAGTCGGAACCTTTGCACTCATGCGAATAGATACCAACCATCGTAGCATTGAAGTGGGCTGGGTCATCTTTTCTCCGCAACTGCAACGGACCCGACAGGCGACAGAAGCTCACTATCTTCTCATGAACTATGTATTTGAAGAACTGAGCTATCGACGTTATGAATGGAAATGCGACTCGCTCAACCAAGCCAGTCAAACTGCTGCCAAACGCCTTGGTTTTACTTACGAAGGCACCTTCCGTCAGGCTCTAGTCTATAAGGAACGCAATCGGGATACCGCCTGGTTTTCTCTATTAGACCACGAATGGCCCGACCGCAAGCATGCCCTTGAAAACTGGCTAAAGGATAGTAACTTCGATGGCCAAGGCCAACAAAAACAATCCCTATCCTCTTTCTAAATTCAAGCAAAAATCTGCTTGAATTTTTTTGTTTTTTACTGTATGATAAAGCCATAACAATATAACAAAAAGGAGATTGGCTATGCAACTGAAATTATCTTCTGTTTCCAAGAAATTCGACCATAAAATCATTTTGGAAGATACTTCCTTTACCTTCGAACAAGGCAAGATTTACGGTTTGCTTGGGCGAAATGGGGCTGGTAAGACGACCTTGTTCAACTGCATTGCCCGTAATCTGACCTTGGATGGTGGCTCGATTCAGTTTGTGAAGGGTGAAAATGCCTTTGACTACGACAACACGGACATCGGATTTACCCAAACCTACCCACAACTGCCTGCCTTTATGACGGCCTATGAGTTTGTCCGTTTCTATATGGATATCCACAAGGATAAACTCAAATCTCCTCGCAGTCCAGAAGAATGGCTGAACTTGGTCGGTATCGGAGAAGAAGATCAACATCGTCTGCTCAAGGATTTTTCCCACGGTATGCAGAATAAGGTCCAGTTACTCCTGTCTTTGATTGTCCAGCCACCTATCCTTCTCTTGGATGAGCCACTGACTTCCTTTGACCCAGTGGCTGCCCACGAGTTCAAACAGCTGATTCGGGAGGCTAAGAAGGATTCCGTTATCATCTTTTCCACCCATATTCTACAACTGGCTCAGGATCTCTGTGACGAAATTGTTTTACTACATCACCAAGAACTACAGGCTGTTCCGAGTGACAAGCTCCACGACCCTGACTTTGAACAGGAAGTGGTTGCCCTCTTGACAGCAGACTAGGAGGGGCTTATGAAAACCATTCTACGTTATTTTTGGTATCAGGAAAAGTACAACCTCTATCGGACCGTCAACGGATTTTTCTACTACCTGCGAAAACTACCACTTGTGGGCAAGAAGATTCCAGAGAATATTTTCAAGTCTTACAGTTTTAAGTCTGGTCTCTTTTTATTCCTGCACATTCTGTCTATTCCCAGTCGCTTTCTTGTCAAGGGAATTTGGTTAGCCATCTATTCTTGCATTGCTGCCTTCTGGATTAAACTCCTATCCAACAATCAGCTGGACTTTTGGCAAATCCCGTCAGATACTTGGCTTCTAGGCTTTTCCATGTGGATGGTCTTTGTTGGCTACACCTATCGGTTTGGCAAGGGATTTGAGCCTTTTATCGCCAAGTCCGAGCGGGAATTCATGCAAAATTTTGGACTTTCCCAGTCTAGTTTTCTCCAGAGTCAACTATTTGTAGAACCCATTATCACCAGTCTGTCCTACCTGCCTGCCCTGCTGATTTTTTCTAGCCTATCAGGAAATTGGCTCTATTTTCCTCTAGGATTACTGACCATTCCATCAGGAAGTTTTACCGGACAGGCTCTCAATCGAGCACTATTCAGCAGAGGTATTTTGGCACGTCGAAATTCTTGGCAATCTTGGGTCATCTTGGGTACTGGTCTAGTAGCAGTTGCCTGCCTTATCCTTTTCCGCAATCATCTGTCGCCCATCTTTTTACTGCCTGTCCTTGCCTGTCAGGTCTTGCTCATTTGGTTTGGCTATGGTTATTTGAAGCAACAGACCAATCATCTGGACTATCTCTATTATTGCATGGACCAGTCCTTGCAGATGGATAAGAAGATTTTTGAGATGACCAAAGGGAACGAGTACACCCGACAAGGGTTGCAGATGCAGGCTAAGCTCAGCATAGAAAAAGGGAAAGACCTGTCCCATCTGTCAGGCATGACCTACTTAAACGCTCTGCTATTTGACCGCTATCGTTCTGTCCTTACGAAAAAACTGCATTTTCGCTTGGGTTGTCTTTTGGCTATTGTCCTTTTTATTGAAGGAATTCGTTGGTTTTCAAAAGATGACATTCAGATAAGCAACACCAACTATATAGAGGGACTGACTTTTGCTTTCATGGTCATGTATGCCGCCTCCATAGGAAAAGCTGTCGCACAGATGGTCTTTGTTAATTGCGATATTTCCATGCTCCACTATCCATTTTACCGCGAAGCAAAAACCATTATTGCAGGCTTCCATTATCGTTTTCTGCAAACTGTAAAATTAAATGCTGCCTTCTCAGGATCTCTATTATTGGCCCTCATCATCTTTACTAGAGCGCAGCTACCTATTGAAACCTATCTCCTGACTGCTCTGCTCCTGCTGAGTCTAACAGCCCTATTTTCCTTCCACGATCTCTTTATCTACTATATTCTCCAACCCTTTACCAAGGACATGGAGGTTGTCAACCCAGTCTATAAATTTCTCAGTGGCGTTCTCTACTGGGTAGCCTATCTCAATATCAAGCTGGATTTAGGCAGTCACTTGTACATCCTACTCATTTCCATAGCTATGATGACCTATGTCAGCATCGGCTACTGGATTTTACTGAAAAAAGCTCCGCAGACCTTTAGATTGAAGGGATAACTAGAACTATTTTTATGGAGTATCTAGGTTCAGTCTTTCCAAGGAAACGCTTTTATGTTAAACTGTAAGAATACTACATGTATAAAGGAGAAAATTTGTTATGATTATTGGTGTTCCTAAAGAGATTAAAAACAATGAAAATCGTGTCGGAATCACACCAGCAGGTGTCCTTAGCTTTACACAAGCAGGTCACGAAGTTTGGGTGGAAAAAGGAGCTGGTCTCGGCTCTGGCTATAATGATGCAGAATATGAAGCACAAGGAGCCATTCTCAAAAATACTGCCGAAGAAACCTGGGCAGCCGACATGGTGCTCAAGGTTAAAGAACCACTAGAAAGTGAATACACATTCTTTCGTCCAGGCCTGTTACTCTTTACCTACCTCCACCTGGCTCCTGCACCAGAATTAACTCAAGCTTTGATAGACGGTGATGTGATTGCCATCGGCTACGAAACAGTTGTTGACCATGGGACACTTCCTCTTCTAAATCCTATGAGCGAGGTTGCTGGTCGCATGGCCACACAATTAGGCGCCCAATTCCTTACCAAGATTGAAGGTGGTTCGGGTATTCTACTAGGTGGTGTTCCTGGTGTCAAAAAAGGTCATGTGGTTATCATCGGTGGCGGAAATGTCGGTGTCAATGCTGCGCAAATGGCTGTCGGTCTAGGCGCAAAAGTGACGATTTTGGATATCAATCCAAAACGCCTGGCTGAACTAGACGCCCAATTCGATGGCAAGGTTCAAACTCTCATGTCCAATGCACTCAATATTACTGAAAGTGTACAAGATGCCGATCTATTGATTGGGGCAGTTCTTATCCCTGGGGCACGCGCACCAAAATTAGTGACCAAGGAAATGGTTGCGAATATGAAGCCTGGCTCTGTCATCATCGATGTCGCCGTAGACCAAGGTGGTATCATCAAAACAGCCGACCGTGTCACCACACATGACAATCCAACCTACCTAGTAGACGGAGTTGTTCACTATGCTGTTGCCAACATGCCTGGTGCTGTTGCTCGTACATCCACTCAGGCACTCACAAATGCCACCCTTCCTTACGCTCTCGAATTAGCCAATAAGGGAGCAGAGCAAGCTATCGCTGACAGCACAGCCCTACGAACAGGTCTAAACATCTATCGTGGCAAAGTAACCAACCAAGCCGTTGCTACCTCACTTGGACTTGCCTATTCAGACATCTAAATCTAGCAATCATTACAAACGCAAATTCTTTTCCAGTTACTATAGTCAAATGAATTAGCTTTCAGACAAGGAACTGAGGGCAGGCAGTACTAGAGTACGGCAAACCGAAAGTGACGATGTATCAAAGTTAATTCAAATGACTATATTTATGCTTAACTCAAGTAATAAACCAGTCTATATAAACCAAAAAATCCTAGCTCCAAACTAGGATTTTTCTATTTTATTACCAAATTCCCAAAATTGCCTGCCAAACCAGTGTCAACACAGTCACTCCCAGCCAGCAAACTAGTCCGACAAAAAGAGCAGCTCTGCCATTTTTCACCAAAGAAAGGACATCTGTTCGCAAACCAATGGCTGCCATAGCCATGCAAATGAGAAACTTGGACAGAGTTTTGAGAGGAGAAAATAGGTCCGTTTCCAGTCCAAGATGACCTGCGATTGTAGTCACCAGACTGGCTAGGATAAAATAGAGGATAAAGGTCGGAAAACCTGCCAAGAGGGACTTCTTGTCTGCCTGAACTCCCTTTCCTCGAGTTTGCCAAATCGCCAAAACCGACGTAATGGGAATAATGGCCAGGGTCCGCGTCAGCTTGACGGTCACTGCCGTGTCCAAGGTCTGACTGCCCAGTCCGTAAAGACTGTCCCAAGTAGCTGCTGTTGCGGTGACCGACGAGGTGTCATTGACCGCCGTTCCGGCGAAGATCCCAAAGGCCTGACCCGAATCGGTCGAAAACCCAAGCCAAGTTGCCAAAGTTGGAAAAATCAAGGCCGCCAAGACATTAAAGAGAAAGATGACCGAGATAGCCTGTGCCACATCCTCATCATCCGCCTGAACAATGGGAGCTGTCGCCGCAATGGCAGAGCCTCCACAGATAGAGGTTCCTACGCCAATTAAGGTCGCCAGATGAGCTGAAATGGGCAAGATTTTCCACATCAGAACTGCCAAAAGCAAGGCAAAACTGATGGTTGACAGAATAATCGGTAGAGACTGACGACCGACTGCCAGGACCGCAGATAAGTTTAATCCAAATCCCAAACAAATCACCGCATACTGCAAAATCTTCTTAGAGGTAAAGGTCAAGCCTGGCTGAAACGCATGTTTCCTTGAAATGTAAGAGTGCAGGCACATCCCGATTAGAAGGGCAAAAACGGGCCCGCCAACCAGTGAAAACCAACTTCCTAAGCACTGGCTGATTGCAGCCAAGACGAGACAAAGTGCCACACCTCTGGCATTTTTCTTAACCATAAGTCCCTCCTAGAAAAGCAAGCGGAGAGCTGCAGTCGTCAGGACGCCGACTAGGACAGCCAAGAGGATATTTTTTGTCTTCAAAACCACAAAGAAGGTCGGAAGGAGGGCTAGGCTTTCGACAGGAAGCAAGCTAGGTAGCGAGCCGACTTCTTCGTCCATGATGCTAGAGAGGGTCAGGGCAAAGATAATGGTAATGGGAAGAAAGCTGAGGAACTTGACCATGCGGGGTGGCAGGGATTTGTTCTGCGTCAGGATAAAAGGCAGGACGCGTGGCAGCCAGGTCAACAGGGCCGCCGCCAGAATAATCAGTAAAATACTAGTTTTTATCATCAACCATCACCCCCACAAAACAGCCCAAAAGCGTCGCCAGAAGCACCGCAACATAGGACGACACCAGTACAGACAAACCGACATAGGCCAGACCCACCGCCAGCAAAATCAAGCCGATTTTTTTCAAAGGAATGGTTCGAGCCATGGCCTCCAACTGACCTGAGAAAATGCCGACAAACATAGCCACTAGGGCAAAATCTAAACCAAACTGCTCTGGATTTGGAATCAGCCCACCAATCAGATTACCCAAAATGGTAAAGGTTACCCAAGAAGCGTAGCTCGCAAAGTTGTTGCCGTACATCCAGCTAGGGGCAATCTGCTTTTCCTCGATGTGTTTCCGCAAGAGAACCGCATAGGACTCATCCGTCACAAAAGAGCCAATCAAGATATTAGACCCCAGACTGTTGCCCTGAAAAATGGTTGTCGTGTGCAGGCACATGAGAAAATTCCGCAGATTGACAAAGAAAACGGTCACCGCAATGGACACCAAGGGCGCCCCTGCCAAAATCATGGCACACATGACAAATTGGGCACTACCTGCATAGACCAAAAGGCTCATCAGTCCCATTTCCACCGCAGAAATGCCGGAATTAACCGATACGACACCGCAGGCCAAACCGATACTGGCATAGCCCAGAGCTGTTGGGATAGCATCCCGCAAGCCCTCACGAAAATCCTCTTTTTTCATCTTCTCTCCTTTGAAAAGCAAGTTATATCATTCTAGTATAGAGGACAAGCCCCCCTCCGTCAATAGAAAAAGTCGCTTTCGCGACCCTTCCTTCTTACAAATTCTCAAAAGCCAGACTGGGCTTGGCATTGAGGTCCCAGCCAGCAAGGTTTTCCTTGTTGTACTCACTGACCGCTGCCAAGGCAATCATGCCAGCATTGTCACCGCAGAGTCGAAGCGGGGGAATGATGACCTCCACATCGATGATTTCAGTCGCCAACCGCTCTCGCAAGCCCTGATTGGCTGCCACGCCACCCGCTACCACCAAGGTCTTGACAGGGTATTGCTCCAAAGCCTTCTTGGTCTTGGCCATGAGAATGTCCATAACACAGGCTTGGAAGGAAGCTGACAGGTCTGCATTGGACAAGTTTTCCCCTTTTTGCTGGGCATTGTGGTAAAGGTTGATAAAGGCAGATTTGAGTCCAGAAAAAGAAAACTCCAGACTATCTTCCTTGATCATAGCCCGTGGGAAGTTATAAATGTCCTGCCCCTCATGTGCCAACTCATCAATCACCCGACCAGCTGGATAGGGCAGACCCATGACCCGCCCCACCTTATCATAGGCTTCACCGACCGCATCATCTCGCGTTTCACCGACAATCTTGTAGTCGCCTGCCTCTGACACATAGACCAATTCTGTGTGTCCACCGCTGACCAAGAGGGCCAAGAGCGGAAACTCCAATTCCTTGACCGCACGCGCCGCCATCAAATGCCCTGCCATGTGGTTGACAGGAATGAGCGGCAGACCGTTAGCCCAAGCCAAGGCCTTGGCAGCTGAAATCCCGACTAGCAAGGCACCGACCAAGCCAGGCCCATAGGTCACCGCCACAGACGTCAAGTCCTCTGCCGTCACCTCCGCCTCCAACAAAGCCTCCTCAATACAAGCCGTAATCACCTCCACATGGTGACGGCTGGCCACCTCGGGCACCACCCCACCAAAACGCTGGTGACTAGCAATCTGGCTGGCAATGACGTTGGATAAAAGCTCCGCGTCATTTCGCAAAACAGCCACCGAGGTCTCGTCACAGGAGGTCTCAATCGCCAAAATCAATCTATCTTTCATCACGTTCTCTCTTCATTAGCACCGCATCCTCGACAGGATTACGGTAGTAGTCTTTTCGTTTTCCTATTTTGGTAAAATGCTGGCGTGTATAGAGGGCCTGAGCTGCGCTATTGGACTCTCTCACTTCGAGGAAGATGTCACCATCCCAGTCCATCACAGCAGCCATCAGTTGACTGGCGATTCCCAGCCTCTGAAAATCAGTCTTGACAGCAATCTGCAAGATTTCCATCTCATCCAGCACCGTCTGAACAGCCAAAAATCCAACTAATTCCTGACCCTCATAAGCCAGATAATAGTCCTCATCCTGACTGGCCATGCTTGAAGTAATTTGCTCCAAGGTCCAAGGTGACTGCTCATAGACAGACTGCATAACTACCAAAACAGCCTCTACCAGATTTTCCTGACCGTCGTAGTGTTTAATCTCTATCATACACGCTTGATATAACTTTCTGAGCCAGCTTGATTATCTTTCAGCCAGTTTTCCTCTGCCTCTACCCGCTTGAGATAGTTGGGCTCAAAGCTGGTCACATCTACTGCTGGTAGGTCTTGACCAATTACTGCCAACTGATAGGCTGACGGCAGACTGGCTTGATACTGGGCAGTTGGCAAAGCTTGTTCGATTTGCTCCATAAAGTTTTCTACTTCACCAACAAAGGTGATGTTTTCCTTGCCAGATAGGCTAGAAAGCAAGTCTTCAAAAGACCAGTACTTGTCTGCCTCAACTGCTCTGCCATTTTCATACACACCTGCATAGACACAGTTACGGCGGGCATCAATGACGGGCACCACCAGACCCGTCAGGCTAGGTGGAACCAGGGACTGAAGACTGGATAGCCCCACCAAGTCGATCTTGAGAGTGTAGGCCAAGGTCTTAGCAGTCGCCACCGCCACCCGCAGACCCGTGTAGGAGCCAGGCCCCTGAGCGACCACAATCCGATTCAGGTCTTTGGGCGTCCAGCCCACCTGTGCCACCAAAAAATCGACCACAGGCATGAGGCTGATGCTATGATTTTTCTTAACGGCCAGCAGGGTTTCCGCCTGCAAACGACCGTCCTCCACCAAGGCAACCGACAGGGCTTGGTTGGAACTATCCAAAGCTAGTATTTTCATAAGTTTCTCTTTCTTTACAATGCTACTCCCTATTGTAAGCTATATTGAAGTTTTTTTCAAATAATGAAAAGACTGGGTTGTGATTTCTAGTAGGTTAATGGATCGAACCGATTTGTCATTCTAGTAAGTCACATCACTATCTGGCAGTTGACAGGCATTTTCTCGACACAATTGAACTCAGTCTTAGTAATCCTAATACACTCGGAATCCTAGCTCACTTCCCTGTTTTATCCCTCTCGGAAATGCAGAATTTCTGAAAATCATGACACTTTTCCATTTTCCTATCAAACCCTTTTACCATCAGCAAATTTTATGGTATAATGAAGAGTAACAATTAGACTGAATAAATTGACAACTCTAGAAAATTGAATAGATAATACCAAGCAGAATAGCTGTTTGGGGCTTTTTTCATAGTTGCCAGTCAAAAAGAAAGGAACTATACTACACATGATTTATAAAGTATTTTACCAAGAAACAAAAGTCAGCCCACGCCGTGAACAGACACAAGCCCTCTATGTCGAAGTTGACGCAACTTCTGAATTGGAAGGTCGCATCAAAGTCAAAGAATTGGTTGAAGCAAAATTCCCAGCCTACAACGTTGAATTCGTTGACCTACTCTCTGACAAACACCTCGAATACGAAAAAGAGCACGCAGATTTCAAACTTACGGAGTTCTAATTTATGTCATCAGTCAATCTAAAACCTCATGAAGTTGGCGTTTTCGCCATCGGTGGTTTGGGAGAAATCGGGAAAAACACCTACGGTATCGAGTATAAGGATGAAATTCTCATCGTCGATGCCGGTATCAAGTTCCCTGAAGATGACCTTTTGGGTATCGACTACGTTATCCCTGACTACTCCTATATCGTTGAAAACCTAGACCGTGTTAAAGGTCTGGTTATTACCCACGGTCACGAAGACCACATCGGTGGTATTCCCTTCTTGCTCAAGCAAGCCAATGTCCCAATCTATGCAGGTCCTTTGGCCCTCGCCCTTATCCGTGGCAAATTGGAAGAACACGGCCTCCTCCGTGATGCAACCTTGCATGAAATCAATCATAATACTGAGTTGACCTTCAAGCACCTCAAAGTCAGCTTCTTCCGCACCACCCACTCCATTCCAGAGCCACTCGGTATCGTCGTTGATACACCTCAAGGGAAAATCGTCTGTACCGGTGACTTCAAGTTCGACTTCACTCCTGTTGGTGAGCCAGCTGATTTACATCGCATGGCAGCCCTGGGTGAAGAAGGTGTTCTCTGCCTCCTTTCCGACTCGACAAATGCTGAAGTCCCAACCTTTACCAACTCGGAAAAAGTGGTCGGTCAGTCCATCATGAAGCTGATTGAAGGCATTCACGGACGCATCATCTTTGCTTCCTTTGCCTCCAACATCTTCCGTCTGCAACAGGCGGCTGACGCTGCAGTCAAGACAGGACGCAAAATTGCTGTCTTTGGACGTTCTATGGAGAAAGCCATCGTCAATGGTATCGAGCTCGGCTATATCAAAGTGCCAAAAGACACCTTTATCGAACCAAACGAGATCAAAGAATACCCTGCCAGCGAAATAATGATTCTCTGTACAGGTAGCCAAGGCGAGCCTATGGCTGCCCTCTCCCGCATTGCCCACGGTACTCACCGTCAGGTTCAACTTCAGCCGGGCGACACGGTTATTTTCTCGTCTAGTCCTATTCCGGGAAATACCACAGGTGTTAACAAGCTCATCAATATCTTGATTGAAGCCGGTGTCGATGTTATTCACGGAAAGATCAACAATATCCATACCTCTGGACACGGTGGCCAGCAAGAACAAAAACTCATGCTCCGCCTGATCAAGCCAAAATACTTCATGCCTGTCCATGGCGAATACCGCATGCAAAAAATCCATGCCAGTCTAGCAGTGGATACAGGTGTACCAAAAGACAACATCTTTATCATGGAAAACGGTGATGTCCTAGCCCTGACCAAGGATTCTGCACGATTGGCCGGCAAGTTCAACGCCCAAGACATCTACGTGGACGGAAACCGCATCGGTGAAATCGGAGCAGCTGTCCTTAAAGACCGCCGCGACCTCTCAGAAGACGGCGTTGTCCTTGCTGTCGCAACCGTTGACTTCAAGTCCAAGATGATTCTGGCAGGACCTGACATCCTCAGCCGAGGCTTCATCTACATGCGCGAATCTGGTGACTTGATCCGCGAAAGCCAACGCGTTCTCTTCAACGCTATCCGCATCGCTATGCGTAATAAAGATGCCAATATCCAGACGGTCAACGGCGCCATCGTCAATGCCCTACGACCATTCCTATACGAAAAAACAGAGCGTGAACCAATTATCATTCCAATGATTTTAACACCTGATCACTAAGAAAGAAGCCTCGGCAACTGCCGAGGCTTCACCTGTTTTCCAATAGGAATACCTTACAACCACTTGATAAAATGATATTTGGAAATTCCTTTTTTCGGCACATCTGTTAGATGAGCATAAATAGAATATCCAGCTTTCAGATAAAAATCCTTAGCCTGATAGGACTTAGTTGACAGTGTGATACTCTTTACTCCATTTTGTCTAGCTTCATTTTCCAAACGAATCAGCAAACGCCTCCCCAATCCTTGACCTTGCTTGTCTTTGACAACCACCAAAGCCTTTACATGAATCGTTTCCAAGGTCTGCTGGGCCTGCAAGACAGCTACTAATTGATCTGCTTCCTCTTCTACCAAAACAATTTCCTGCTGACTAGGAGCAAGGTCTTCCCCTTCTCCAAAAACCGCTCTATACTGTTCATCAAATACAGCTTTTACAAATTCATCCATCCACATCGCCTCCAATTTTTTTAATCTATATAAGGGTAGTCTTTTTCAAGCTCATGAAAAAATAGTCCAAGCGCCATTACTCGCTCTCGAATTTCTAAGCTCGTGAACAAAGGACCCGTCGGGGTCCTTTGTTTAATACATATCCAAATAGTTGTCGATTTCCCATTGGGAAACGTAGGTTGCGTAGCTTGCCCATTCGATTTTCTTAGCTTCTACAAAGTTAGTGTAGATGTGTTCGCCCAGGGCTGCACGAACGACTTCATCTTTACGAAGTGCCTTCAAAGCATTGTGAAGAGTTGAAGGAAGATCGGTGATACCAGCTTCGCGGCGTTCTTCGTCCGACATTGCATAGATGTTGGTTTCAACTGGCGCTGGTGCCTCAATCTTGTTCTCAATACCCTCTAGACCTACTTCTAAAAGTACAGCCATTGCTAAATATGGGTTAGCAGTTGGATCAACTGAGCGCAATTCCAAACGAGTTCCCATACCACGAGAAGCTGGAACTCGAACCAATGGAGAACGGTTTTTACCAGCCCAAGCGATGTAAACAGGAGCTTCAAAACCTGGAACCAAACGCTTGTAGGAGTTTACAGTTGGGTTTGTAATAGCAGTATAGTTGTAAGCATGCTTGATCAAACCACCCAAGAAGTGATAGGCTGTTTCTGACAATTGCATACCACGAGGATCTTCTGGGTCAAAGAAAGCATTGTTTCCATCCTTGTCAAAGAGTGACATATTACAGTGCATACCTGAACCAGCGATCCCATATTTTGGCTTAGCCATAAAGGTTGCATACATACCATGTTTACGGGCAATCGTTTTAACAACCAACTTGAAAAGCTGAATCTTATCACAGGCACTTAAAACATCGTCATATTTGAAGTCAATCTCATGCTGACCAACAGCACATTCATGGTGACTAGCTTCTACTTCAAAGCCCATTTGCGTAAGGACATTCACGATTTCACGACGTGTATTATCTGCTAAATCTGTTGGAGCAAGGTCAAAATAACCACCTTTGTCGTTCACTTCAAGCGTTGGATTTCCTTGCTCATCCATCTTGAAGAGGAAGAATTCTGGCTCTGGACCCAAATTGAATGAAGAAAATCCAAGTTCTTCCATGTGGCGAAGGGCTTTTTTCAAGTTACCACGAGGATCACCAGCAAATGGCTCACCTGAAGTTGAATAAACATCACAAATCAAACCCGCTACTGAACCATTTTCATCACCCCAAGGAAAGATTGTCCAAGTATTCAAGTCTGGGTAAAGATACATATCTGATTCATTGATACGTACAAATCCTTCGATTGATGAACCATCAAACATCACCTTATTTGATAAAACCTTATCCACCTGCTCATCAGTTGCTGGAATTTCTACGTTTTTCATTACTCCCATGATATCTGTAAACATCAGACGTAGGAAGGTAACGTTTTTCTCTTTGATATCGCGTTTAATGTCCGCTACTGTGACTGCCATTGTTTTCTCCTCTATTTTTAAAAGTATTTACGATGAACGGAAAATAGAACTAGGACTTGAAAAGCGTCCTTGACGACTGAATTCATCATGTAAGATACGGCGTACATCTTCATCGGTCAAGGTTTTCTGTTGTTTTTGGACCTTAGCTTTTGCTTCACGGTTTGCATATTCCTTCTTAATAGCCGCAATATTCAAACCCTCGTCCAAAAAATCCTTGATTTCAAGAAGCAAATCCATATCATTTAGAGAATACAAGCGACGATTGCCCTCATTACGATCAGGCTTTATCAATCCATGATCTTCATAGTAACGAATCTGACGAGCCGTTAGGTCTGTCAATTTCATAACACTGCCAATTGGAAAAATGGCCAAGGAACGACGGAACTCTTTTTCTCTCATAATGAACTCCTTTCTGCAGACTATTATAGGAGAATTTTGACCATGGGTCAAGTGATTATGTTATATCTTCTAACACCTTTTCTTTTGGAAACGTTTTTTTATCAAATTAACATCGTAATTTACCAAAATCGCTATAAAAACACCCACAAAGGTTTCAAAAACACGAACAAAGACATACTGAATGGTATCACCTGACGGGATTGACAAAGAAATAATCAGCAAGGCTGATACTGCGCCAATAATCCCAGCCTTGTTATTCATAGCCACATTGGTCATAATAGTCAGCATGACAAATATCGGGACAAAAACAGCCGTCACCCAGAACTGATCAGAAAACAACCTATCTAGCAAAAAGAATATCATGGCATAAAAACCGCCAATAGTATTTCCTAACACACGAGAAGTCCCAAAATGAACACTCTGGTCAAAGTCCTCACGCAAACTAAAGACCGTTGTCAAGGCTGCAATCTGAATACCTTCCCAACCCAGATAACCAAAAAGCAAAATAACCAAAAAAACCGCTAGACCAGATTTAAAGGTCCGCATTCCTAATCGAAATTTTTTGGGATCAAACTTATATTTTTCAAACATATCTCTATTCTAACATGATTTTATGGAAAATGGGGTCATTATCCCAAGAAAGGCAGAAAAGAGTTGGTCTCCCAACTCTTTTCTCTCAAATGTTTACTTTTCAGTCAAGGCTGCACCTAGCCAGTCTTTCTAGGTCACACTTCCCAGAAAGACTAGGCCTGGCACTAGGCACTCCGTGCTGTCGCAAGTCCTGGAAGAGCCTTACACCTTGCTAGACTTTCTAACTCGCTTAGCTTTGTAGAAACTCTACGCGATGCACAAAAACATACTAAGATTAGTAGTGAAGAAATCTCCGACGGGAGAGAGTACTCACTACTTTTTTCATTCTCAAGATGATAAAGTAGAGGT